>JBBRHQ010000253.1:0-4250 GCA_038222365.1 Solirubrobacterales bacterium | reverse complement strand
ATCAACGGGGGCGACGGCGGCCGGGCGGGAACCGGCGGGTCTGGATCGACCTCCGCGACCGTTTTGGACCCCGTCGAGACGCTGCAGGCTCACTTCGATCTGCTCGAGCCGGGCCGGTTCCCGACCGCCGCCGACGATTTCACCCCCGCGCTCCTCGACAGCCTCGGCGGGGAGACGATCTGGGTCTCGGAGCGGATCGCGGACCTGCTGATCGACGCTCAGCTCGATGCGAGCGTTACCGAGCAGACCGACACCACCGCGACGGTCCGGGTCGACTCGCTGCGCACCGAGTCGCTGTCGGGCGGCTGTACCGAGTTCAGCGGCAGCTACTCGATGGTCCGCTCCGGCGAGCGCTGGCTGATCTCCTCTGCCGACCTCACCGACCGTCCCTGCTGAGCCGCAGGGGCGAATTACTGGGCCCCGCGGCTTACGGTCCCATGGCGCGATTGGCGCTGATCACGGTCCTCGCCCTCGCCGCATTGTGGGTGGGAGGCTCGGCGGGGGCGGCGCCTGCCGCCAGGGTCGAGTGCCGCAGGCCGCGCACCCTGCGGCTGGTCCGCTACGAGGACCGCTCGGCGCGCCTCTACTGCGCCGGACGGGTGCTGGTGCGGATCTCGGTGCCCTACTGAGGGTGATGGAAGTCGCCGCCGCAGCGCCCCCAGACCCCGCGACCGGCCCGATGGGCACGGTGAGCCGCCCGCCGG
Organism: Solirubrobacterales bacterium; assembly: GCA_038222365.1. GTDB lineage: Bacteria > Actinomycetota > Thermoleophilia > Solirubrobacterales > 70-9 > JBBRHQ01. The sequence continues at coordinate 3,546 of JBBRHQ010000253.1, read as the reverse complement.
TAGCCGCGGACCCGCCTGAAGGGGCGCTCGAAGACGTAGACCTTGGCCCAACCGCGGGAGATCTGGGCGCGGCCGAGGTCGCGCCCGTCGCGGCGGCGCACGAGGTAGGCGAGCAGGCGCCCGTAGCGGTCGAAGGAGTCCTGGCTCGGGTCGGTGACCAGTGTCACCCGCAGGCCGACCCGGGCGAGCATGCGCATCGATCTCGACGCTCCCGCCGAGCCGCACTCGCGACCGCCGTACTTCTCGGGAGTGTCGATGCCGATCAGGCGTACGTCGTAGTAGCGCCGGCGAGCGTGTCTCGCCCGCACCCTGACGGTGTCGCCGTCGACAACGTGATCGATTCGTGCCTTGATCCGCCGCCCTGGCCGCCCGCCGCCTCCGCTCCCGAACCTGCAGGGGCAGGGGAGCGTCTCGCAGGCGGTGCCGTCGCCGTCGGAGTCGAGGTGGTCGGGGTCGCGCCTCGGGCCTCCCTTGGCGAGGAAGTAGCTCTGCGCGGCGCGCTGGTTGGGGAAGTCGGCACAGTCGCGATCCGCAGCGCCGGCCGGGGCGCCGCCGCCCCAGGCAACCGCGGCGGCCGCAGTTGCCAGCAGGGCGCCGATCCAGACCCGCTTTGCCATCACCCGCAGAGGTCGGCGACGCTCTCGAGGATCTGACCGGGGATCACCGCGGACCGCTCCGCCTGCTTGCGGGAGGTGCTGCCGCTGAGCACGAGGAGCGTCTCCAGCCCGGCCTCGGCCGCTCCCTCGATGTCGGAGTCGAGGCGATCGCCGACCATCGCCACCCTGGGGCCCTCGACCAGCGCGCGCGCTCGCTCGAAGATGTGGCGCTGAGGCTTCCCGCCGACCGTCGCCGAGCATCCCGAGGCGGTCTCCACCGCCGCCAGGATCGAGCCCGTCCCCGGCCACAGACCCTCGGGCATCGGCATCGTCGGGTCGCGGTTGGTCGCGAACAGCTCGGCGCCGGCGAGCAGCGCCGCCGTCGCGATCCGCAGCTCGCGGTAGTCGAAGCCCGGATGTCCGGAGACGACGACGATCCCGGCTTTCACCCCTGGCTCGTCCCCGAGCAGGCCCACCCCGGCTGACTCGACCTCGCGCTTGAAGGAATCCGTACCGATCACGAAGGCCCCGGCCGAGGCGAAGGCGGCGGCGGCGGCCAAGGCGGCGGTCACCGCGCCGGCCGTGACGATGCTCTCGGCGTCGATCTCGACGCCCTCGCGCCGTAGGCGCGCCGCATAGTCCTCCGCCGGGGCCCGCGGATTGTTGGTGAGGAAGGCGACCCCCTTGCCGGCGGCGATCAACCGGGCGAGAGTTTCCGCCGCTCCAGGGATCGGCTTATCGCCGAGCCAGACAACACCGTCGAGGTCGAAGAGGAAGCCGTCGTAGCCGTCGGCGAGCGCCATCGCCCCGCCAGGCTAGACAGCCCGGCCGACTCTTACGAGAATCTTCGGGACATGGCCGATCCTTGGGCCATGCAGGTGATGATCGTCGACGACGAGCCGGCGCTGCGCTCGGCCATCCGCCGTGCCCTGGCGCTGGAGGGCTACGGGGTGAGCGAGGCCGCCAGCGGCGAGGAGGCGATCTCGGTCCTGCGAACCTCGCGGGCCGACGCGATCCTGCTTGACGTGTTGATGCCCGGGATCGACGGACTCGAGGTCTGCCGGCGGTTGCGCGCCGCCGGGGACCGGACCCCGGTGCTGATGCTGACCGCGCGCGAGACCGTCAGCGACAGGGTCGCGGGGCTCGACGCCGGCGCCGACGACTACCTGGTCAAGCCCTTCGCGCTCGAGGAGCTGCTGGCGCGGCTGCGGGCGCTGCTGCGGCGCGGCCCCGGCGAGGGCTCCGAGGGGGAGCGGCTCGGTTTCGGGGGGCTCGCGGTCGACCTCGGCGCCCGGCGGGTGACGATCGACGGCCGCGAGGTCGAGCTGACCCGGACCGAGTTCTCCCTGCTGGAGCTGTTGATGCGAAACCCGGGTCAGGTGCTGTCGCGCTCGCTGATCAACGAGCGCGTCTGGGGCTATGACTTCGGCGATACGTCCAACTCGCTCGGCGTCTACATCAGCTACCTGCGGCGAAAGCTGGAGGCGGGGGGCGAGCCCCGCCTGATCCAGACGGTGCGCGGGGTCGGCTACGTCCTTCGCGAGGCGCGGTGAGCATCTCTCGCCGGCTGGCGCTCGCCGCGGCGCTGGCTGTGTCGATCGCGATCGCGCTGGCTTCGGTCGCGGCCTACGTCGCGGTCAGATCGAAGCTCCGGGGTGAGGTCGACTCCTCGCTTCGCGATCGTGCCGCCGCGGCTCGGAGCCTCCCCGGCGGACCCGGCCCGCGGCCACCGGGCGCGCCCGCCCTGCCACCGGGCTCGCTTCCCCCGCCGAACCCCGACGCGGCCCGCTTCGGGGGGGCGACCGGGGTGGTCCAGTTCATCAGCCCGGGTGGGCGGGCGATCCGCGGCCCCGTACCGGGGCCGAAGCTCCCGGTGAGCGCCCCCGACCGGGCGATAGCCGCCGGAGATGGAGGTGCGCGGATCGATGATCAGAGCGTCGGCGGCGACCATCTGCGCATCCTCTCGGCGCCGCTTCCGGGCGGTGGCGCGGTTCAGGTCGCGCGCCCGCTGAACGAGGTCGACAGCGTCCTCTCCGACCTCGTGCTCATTCTGGCGGCGATCACCGTCGGCGGGATCGTCCTCGCCTCCGCCCTCGGCGAGGCCGTCTCACGAGCCTCGCTCGCCCCGGTGCGACGCTTCACCGAGGAAACCGAGGGCCTGGCGGGCGCCGAGATCACCCGGCGCCTGCCGGAGGGCGACGACGACGAGCTGGGCCGCCTCGCCCGCACCTACAACTCGACCCTGGAGGCGCTGGAGTCCTCTGTCCTCTCCCAGCGCCGCCTCGTCTCCGATGCCTCCCACGAGCTGCGCACCCCGTTGGCCTCGATCAAGACCAACCTCGAGGTCCTGCTCCGCGACCCGGACCTCGGGCAGGAGGATCGGCGGGAGATCAGCGTCGACCTGGTCGGGCAGGTCGACGAACTGACCCTGCTGGTCGAGGACCTGGTCGACCTGGCGCGACGCGGCGAGCGACAGACGATCAGCGAGGACGTCGCCCTGGAGGCGATCGTCGCCGAGGCGATCAGCCGGGCCCGCCTGCACGCCGCCGGGCTTCATTTCACGGCTCAGCTGGAGCCGTGGACCGTGCGAGGTGACGCCGAGCGCCTCGGTCGGGCAGTCGCCAACCTCCTCGGCAACGCGGCCAAGTGGAGCAGCCCCGGAGGCCTGGTCGCGGTCGGGCTGCGAAACGGCGAGCTGGCCGTCCGCGATCACGGGCCGGGGATCCCCGAGGAGGATCTGCCCTTCGTCTTCGACCGCTTTCACCGCTCCCGGGAGGCGCGCGGCATGAGGGGCTCAGGGCTCGGGTTGGCGATCGTCCGCGAGATCGCCGAGGCCCACGGCGCTCAGCTCAGCGCCGCGAATGCCGAGGGCGGCGGCGCGCTCCTGCGGATCGAATTCCCCCGAGCGCCGGCTTCGCCCCTCTCCTAGCCGCCGACCCCCGGGAAGGGC
>JBBRHQ010000252.1:0-4302 GCA_038222365.1 Solirubrobacterales bacterium | reverse complement strand
GAGCAGGGTGCCGTCGGCGGCGTAGATCGCCGATGATCGCCCCTTCTCGATCCGGTGCAGGCTGTTGAGGGGCGGGGCGGCGTCATAGACGTTGATCACCCAGCCTGTGGCGACCCCGCCGGCGACCGCGAGCATGCCAACGAGGACTCCCAGCCCGAGCAGGAGCTTCTTCCAGGCCGGGGCACGCATGCGCCGGCGACGTCTCTGCGCTCGTGTTGCCATCCGCTAAGAATGGCATTTCGACCGTTTCAGGCGAGAGCCTGCCCGCGGTCTGCAATCAGGTCACGGCGAGTCTGCCCGGCTACCAGCGAACCGGGAGTGTCTTCAGCTGGTTTACGAAGGGGGAGAGCGCCGAGGCGGGCTCGCCGGCGATCTGCATCCCCGGGAAGCGCTTCAGGGTCTCCTCGATCAGGATTCTCAGCTCGAGGCGAGCCAGGGCCGAGCCCAGGCAGAAGTGCCGTCCCCCGGCGCCGAAGGCCTGGTGCTCGGGGTTGCGGTGGACGTCGAAGCGGTCCGGGTCCTCATAGACGTCCTCGTCGCGGTTGCTGGAGACGTACCACATCACCACCTTGTCGCCGTCGGCGACCGGGCAGCCGGCGATCTCGGTGTCCTCCATCGCGGTGCGCCGGAAGTGGGCGAAGGCGGGAAACATCCGCAGGCACTCCTCGACCGCGCCCGGGATCAGCGCGGGATCGTCGGCCACCATCTTCATCTGGTCGGGGTGCTCCATCAGCGCCCGCATGCCGCTGGTGTAGGTCGCCTTGGTGCTGTCGTTGCCGGCCGCCACCAGCAGGAAGAAACCCATGACGATCTCCTCCTCCGCGAGCTTCTCGCCTTCGATCTCGGCGTCGACGAGGACGCTTGTCAGGTCGTCGGTCGGGTTCTCGCGCCGCTCAGCGATCATCGCCCTGACCCGCTCGAAGATCGCCGGGATGTCCTCGTCGAGGATCCCCTCCGTGCCGCCGGGGTTGAGGTCGGGGTCGCCGAGGCCGAGGGTGGTGTTCATCAGGGTTGCCCAGGCCTCGTCTTCTTCCTCGGGGATGCCCATGAAGCTGCCGATCACCCGAGAGACGACCGGCTGGGCGACGTCGGTCACCAGATCGCACTCGCCCCGCCCGGCGATCCCGTCGAGCACCCGCTCGGCGATCACCCTGATCTCGGCCTCGTGCTCGGCGATCCGCTTCGGCGTGAAGCCGCGCTGGAAGAGCATCTTGATCCGGTCGTGCTTGGGCGGGTCCATGCCGATGAACATCGCCTGCACGAGCTCCAGAGGGAATTGGTGAGTGAGCCCCGTGATCCCGCCTCGCTCCGAGGAGAAGGTCCTCCAGTCGAGGCTGACCGTGCGGATGTCCTCGGCCTTGGTGATCGACCACAACCCCTCCTCCTCGGGGTAGTCGTGGATCTCCGACCAGTGGACCGGGCACTCGCGGCGCAGACGCCTGAAGGTCTCGTGGGGCGGTCCGTCGGCCCACTCGTCCCTATCGACCACCGAGAGCTCCTCGAGCGTCTTCTGCTGCGGCTCGGCTGCCATGACCCCAACCCTAACCGCTCGCCGGCCGTCGATGGGCCGGGCGCGACACCGCGGCTTCCCCTGGCAGAATCGGCGCAGGTGAGCGAGAAAGACGGAGGAGATCTGGGCGGGCCGACCGCCCCGGCGGGGCAGATGCACCTCTTCGGGTCGGATGACGATGCCCTGGCGAAGCGGGTCTTCGACTACGTCGAGAGGCGGCTCGCCGATCCGGCTCCGCTGAACCCGCCCCTATCCGAGCAGGAGCTCGGCCACTTGGCCGGCGAAGCGATCACCGAGAACGGGCTCGGCGCGGAGGAGGCCTTTCGGATCTTCGAGGAGGTGCTGGCGCCGGCCTGCGTCAACACCAGCCACCCCCGCTTCCTCAGCTTCGTCCCCAACGCTCCGACCAGCGCCTCGATCCTCTTCGACCTCGCGGTCTCCGCCTCGGCGATCTCGGCCGACTGGTGGATCGAGGCCTCCGGGGCGGTCCACGCCGAGAACGAGGCGCTGCGCTGGATCGCCGGGATCCTCGGCTTTCCCTCCGGAGCCGGTGGCGTCTTCGTCAGCGGCGGCACCGCGGGCAACCTCAGCGCCCTGGCGGTTGCGCGCGACGTCTGGCGGCGGCGCGGCGAGCGCCTCGACCGCCCGGCCGTCGCGATCACCGGAGGTGGGCACTCCTCGCTGCGGCTCGCCGCCCGGATCCTCGACGTCGAGGTGATCGAGGTGGAGGCCGATCAGCGCGGCAGGATGCTCGGGCCCGCCCTCGACGCGGCGCTCGAGTCCGCCGAGCAGGAGGTCTTCGCCGTCGCCGCCACCGCCGGCTCGACCAATTTCGGGGCGATCGACGATCTCGACGCGATCGCCGCGTCCTGCGCGGACCGAGGCATCTGGATGCACGTCGACGGCGCCTACGGCGGCGCCGGCGTCCTCGTCCCCGGAATTCGTCCCCACTTCGCCGGGATAGAGCGGGCCGACTCCTTCGTCGTCGATCCGCACAAGTGGTTGTTCGCGCCATTCGATTGTGCCGCGCTGCTCTACCGGGAGCCCGGATTGGCCGCGGCCGCCTTCACCCAGAAGGCCGAGTACATAGACGTGATCGAGGAGCGGGCCGAGTGGAATCCCTCCGACTTCGCGATCCATCTGACCCGCCGCGCCCGCGGCCTGCCGCTGTGGTTCTCCCTGGCGGCCAATGGCTGGCGCCCCTACGCGGCGGCGATCGAGCGCTGCATCGGCCTCGCCAGGGAGACGGCCGAGATGATCGGGGCAGCCCCGACCCTGGAGCTCTTTTGCGAGCCCGAGCTGTCCGTCGTCGTCTTCCGCCGTCTCGGCTGGGGGCCGGCCGACTACCAGCGCTGGTCGGCGAGGGCGCTCGACGAAGGCCTGACGATGACCGCGCCGACCAGCTGGGCGGGGGAGACCCTGCTGCGCTTCTGCTTCATCAACCCGACCACGACCCCGGAGGAGATCGCCGAGATCCTCGCCTCTCTCGGTTAGCCGGACCGCCTAGATCTGGTGCAGCTCGGGGCTTCCGGCTTCGACCTTGAACTTGGCCAGATTGTGCGCCGGGCTGTGGGGTTGCTGGGTGGAGCCGACGGCTCGGAACTGACCGACGACCGAGTCCTTGCTCACGGTGACCACGCAGTAACCGCGGCTCTCGAAGTCGGCGAAGATCGTGTGTGGGTCAGCCTGTTGCCGAAGAATTTCCAGAACCGAGGCCGGGTAGCCAAGTTCCTCTGGAAGCCCAAGAGAGGTGGCTGAGCCGCCGACCAGCTCGACCCCGATCGGGTCGCCGCTCTGCTCACCGTTGGTGCCGAGGTTGCCGGCGATGAAGGTGTGGATGTCGCCGCTGAGGACGACCAGGTTCTTCAGGCCCTTGTCGTGGAAATGGCCGAGGACCTCCTCGCGCTCGGCCGAGTAGCCGTCCCACTGGTCCTGGTTGGCGTGGTTCCCGGGGGTCGCGTCGAGCGCCATGACCATCGTCTCGCTCCCCCACAACTTCCATTTCGCGTTCGAGTTCGGCACGGCGTGCTTGAACCACGCCTTCTGCCGCGAGCCGAGGTAGGTCCGGCCCGGCTCCAGGTCGTCGGGGCACGGGTCAAGCCGGACGTCCATGCACGGCTGCTGGTCGCGGTACTGGCGCTGGTCGGTGAGGAACAGCTCCGCGGTGCCGCCGATTCGCACCGATCCGTAGATCCGGTTCTTGTCGCCATGGGTGCGGATCCGCGGCATCGCCTCGAAGAAGGCCTTGTAGCCGTTCTTTCGACGCTGCTCGACCGGCACGCGGCGCGGTGTCATGTTGTCGTTTTCGAAGTTCGGGTCCTTCTGCTTCGAGTCGGCCTCGTTGCCCGCGTAGTTGTCCTCGACCTCGTGGTCGTCCCAGACGGAGACAAACGCGTGCGCCGCCTGCAGATCCTGGAGGTCCGGGTCGGACTGGTAGAAGCGGTACTTCTCGCGGTACTCGTCGAGCGTCTGGACGTCGCCGTCCTTGTTCGGACCGGTCTTGTCGACGCGATCGGCGGGACCGTCGTAGTACTTGTGCTCGTAGACGTAGTCGCCGAGGAAGATCAGCAGGTCGAGGTCCTCCTTGGCCAGCGCGGCATGGGCGTTGTAATAGCCGGCCTCGTAGTCCTGGCAGGAGAAGTAGGCGAGCTTGAGCGACTGCATCGAGTCGGCCGGCGGCAACGTCCGGAACCGACCCACCCGCGACTCCGTCTTCTTGGTCTCGAAGCGGTAGTAGTACTCCTCGCCCGGCTTCAGCCCATTGATGCGCTCATGGACCGTGAAGTCGCCCT
>JBBRHQ010000251.1:0-4333 GCA_038222365.1 Solirubrobacterales bacterium | reverse complement strand
ATCGCCCGGACGAAGCCGAGGAAGTCGACGTTGACGACGTGGTTGATCTGCAGCCCCGTCAACTGCTTGACCATGCGCAGGGTCAGCCTCGGGCCACCGAAGGTGTAGGCGGCGTTGAACTTGTTGATCCCGTATCCCGGGATGTTGACCTTGAGGTCGCGGGGGATCGACATCAGCGCGATCCGCGACTGATCGGGGTCCAGCCGCAGCAGCATCGTCGTGTCGGAGCGGCCCGGGTCACCCGGCGTGCCGGCGCGTTTGTCCGAGCCGATGATGAGGATGTTCTGGGGCCCGCCGGTGGGCGGGGTCAGCAGTGGGCTGAGCTTCTTGTGCAGCTTGCCGCCGTGGCTGAGCGCGTCGGCGATGTCGTTGAGGTAGAGAAGGATGCTGCTCGCGGTCGCCGCGGCGATCGCCGCGACGATCACGAAGGAGGCGAGCGAGAAGCGCCACCAGTAGCGCTTCGGCTTCGGCGGCGCCTCCTGATCGCCCCCGGGCGGGGGCTTGCCGTGGGCGGCGGCCGGCAGATAGGCCGGGGTCGGCGGCGGGGTCGGCGGGGCGGCTCCGGCGCCGATCACCACCTCTCGCACCGGCTTCTCCTCGGTCACCGGGGCTTCGGGCGCCTCGCCCGGCGCGTACTCGACCGTCTCGCCGGAATCCTCGGAGGGCGACTCGGGCCCTGCCGGGTCCGTCGCGGGCTGCTCGCGCTGATCGGGCGGGGCGGGCTCCTCGGGAGCGGGCTCGGCCGCCGCCGGCTCGGCCCGCGGATCGGCTCCGGCGGCGCGCAGCGCATCGGCGAACTGCGACTCGAGCGCCGGAAACTCACCTGAGTCCGGCAACGGTTGCTCGGGGGGCAGCTCCTCCGGGGGAATGCCCTCGAAATTCTCCTCCTCAGGCGGGCTCATCCAGGCCCCGATCGATCTGCTCGGGCAACGCCCGCAGGAAGTCGTCCAGGGATTGACGGTAGGCCTCCAGGGAGGAGACCGAGACCCACTCCTCCGGCCCGTGGTGCCCGCCGCCGATCGGCCCGAACTCGACCGCCGGCACCCCGACCCGCAGGAAGGAGACCGCATCCGAGGCCCCGTCGCGCCCGACGCTCCGCGGCTCGTGGTCGAGATGGGGGGCGGTCGCCTCCGCCAGAGTGCGGACGAAGACCGAGTCGCGGTCGACCCGCGCCGGCGGTCGCGAGAAGATCGTCGCCACCTCGGCGTCCGGCAGGCTTCTGACCTGCTTGAGCACCTCGTCGGGGTCCTGCTCGGGCAGGTAGCGGATATCGACGTCGATCACGCATTTGTCGGGAACCTTGTTGAGCGCGTCCCCGCCCCAGATCCGGCCGAGATTGATCGAGGGACGGTCGAAGAGCTCGGAACTCTGCCTCGCAAACGGTAGCGACTCGATGTTCCGGAAAATGTCGTGCGCCTTGAGTACGGCGTTGTCTCCCAACCAGGGCGTCGCGCCGTGCGCCGCCCGCCCGTGAACCTCGATGCGGACCGCGAGAACACCCTTCGCCTCGACTCCGATGTGAAGGTCGGTGGGCTCTCCGGTGATCGCGAAGTCCCCGAGGAACCCGGCCTCGATCAGGTGGTCGCAGCCCCGGTCCTCCGCCACTTCGGACTCCTCGTCGCCGACTATGCCGAGGCGGATCCGGACGCGGTCCTGGTCGGCCATCGCCGCGGTGGTCACGAGCATCGCGGCGAGCGCCCCCTTCATGTCGTAGGCCCCGCGGCCGTAGAGCAGGTCCCCCTCGATCCGCGGCTCGAACTGATGGACGATCGCCGGGACCACGTCGAGGTGCCCGTGCAGGACCACCGTCGGCCCCGATTCCGGGCCGACCTGCGCCATCAGCACCGGCAGCCCCCGCGCCGATTCCTCCCGGGTCTGGACGCCGCGGGCCTCGAGCCACCCCTTGACGAACCCGGCCGCCTCGTGGGTGCAGTCGGCGTCCGAGGTGTCATAGGAGATCAGCCGCTCGGCGAGGCCAACGAGAACGCTCAATTGCCCTGGGCGATCTTCAGGAACGCCTCGGCGCGATCCCGGTCCTTGACCGCGCGGCGGCGGGCGGCGCTGTCCTCGTCGGCGTCGGAGAGCCGCTGCCTGGCGTCCTCGAGCTCGGCCTCGAGGCTCGCCCGATCGAGGTCCTCGGGGGCGGTCGCCTGCTCGACCAGGACCTGGGCGTGGTTGCCGAAGACCTCGAGCATCCCGTGGGACTGGGCGTAGCGCTTCGTCTCGGAGTCGGAGATCTTCAACCTCAGCTCGGTCGGCCGCAGCGACGCGAGCATCGGGGCGTGGTTGGCGAGGATCCCCACTTCGCCGACCATAGTCCGGGTCGAGAGCTGGACGACCTCGCCGTTGAAGACCTCTCCCTCGGGGGTGAGGACCTCGACCGGAAAGGTGTGATCGCCGACCGCCATTCGCCCGCGGTGCTAGTCGCCCTTCTTGGCGTCCTCGAGGACCTGCTCGATCGAGCCCTTCATGTAGAAGGCCCCTTCCGTGAGGTCATCGTGCTCGCCGTCGAGGATCTCGCGGAACCCCCGCACCGTCTCCGCCACCGGCACGTACTCGCCCGAGCGGCCGGTGAACTGCTCGGCGACGAAGAACGGCTGCGAGAGGAAGCGCTCCATCTTGCGCGCCCTTCCCACGGTCAGCTTGTCCTCGTCGGAGAGCTCGTCGATACCGAGGATGGCGATGATGTCCTGCAGCTCCTTGTAGCGCTGAAGGACCTGCTGGACGTCGGTCGCGGTGCGGTAGTGATCGTCGCCGAGGATCTCCGGCTTGAGAATCGTCGAGGTCGAGTCGAGAGGGTCCACCGCCGGATAGATGCCCTTCTCGGAGATCGCCCGCGAAAGCGTCGTGGTCGCGTTCAGGTGAGCGAACACCGAAGCCGGCGCCGGGTCGGTGAGGTCGTCGGCCGGGACGTAGACCGCCTGGATCGAGGTCACCGATCCGCGCGAGGTCGAGGTGATCCGCTCCTGGAGCCCCCCCATCTCGGTCTCCAGGGTCGGCTGGTAGCCGACCGCCGAGGGCATCCGGCCGAGCAGCGCCGAGACCTCCGATCCCGCCTGCACGAAACGGAAGATGTTGTCGATGAACAGCAGCACGTCCTGACCGCCCGCCTCGCGGTAGTACTCGGCCATGGTCAGTCCGGAGAGCGCGACCCGCAGGCGCGCGCCGGGGGGCTCGTTCATCTGCCCGAAGACCAGCATCGTCTTGTCGATCACGCCTGATTCCTTCATCTCGAGCCAGAGGTCGTTGCCCTCGCGGGAGCGCTCCCCGACGCCGCAGAACGCGGAGAGGCCCTCGTGCTCCTCTGCGATCGAGCGGATCAGCTCCTGGATCAGGACCGTCTTGCCGACGCCCGCGCCCCCGAACAGGCCCACCTTGCCGCCCTTCGCGTAGGGGGCGAGGAGGTCGATCACCTTGATCCCCGTCTCGAGAATCTCCTGGGTGGGGGTCAGGTCCTCGACCGACGGAGCTGGACGGTGGATCGGCCAGCGGTCGGTCCCCTCCACCACGGGGCCGTTGTCGATCGGCTCACCGAGGAGGTTGAAGATCCGGCCCAGCGTCTGATCGCCGACCGGGACCGTGATCGGACCGCCGGTGTCGGTGACCTTGGCGCCGCGCTTCAGCCCATCGGTCGCGTCCATTGCCACCGTGCGGACGCGGTCGTCTCCGAGGTGCTGCTGGACCTCACAGACAAGATCGGTCGCGGCTTTCTCCTCGTCGGCCGGCATCTCGATCGTCACCGCCGAGTAGATCTCGGGCAGGTGGTCGGAAAAGACGGCGTCGACGACGACGCCGGTCACCTCCTCGACCCGGCCCGTGTTCGGTGCGTTTCCGTTTCCGTCAGCCATTTCGTTATCAGTCCCTAGTCGATAGCCGCTAGTCCCGTCGCTCTAGCGACCAGTGACTAACGGCTGCTTTGCTTTATCCGAGCGCCTCCGCGCCCGCCACAACTTCCAAGATTTCCTGGGTTATTTCCGCCTGCCTGACCCGGTTCATCTCCAGGGTCAGGTCGCCGATCATCGTCTCCGCGTTCTCCGAGGCACTCCGCATTGCGGTCATCCGTGCCCCCAGCTCCGAGGCAGCCGATTCGAGCAACGCCCGGTAGAGCGAGATGTTGACGTAGTCGGGGATCAGCTGAGCGAGCAGCTCCTCGGGGTCCGGCTCATAGATCCACAGCGAGCGGCTGTGGGCCTTCTCGATCTCGGTCTCCTCGACCTCCTCTTCCTCCTCGATGCCCTCGCCGAATACCTCGGCCCGCTGAAGCGGCAGCAGCGTCTGGCGACGCACGTACTGGGTGAGCGGCGAGACGTAGCGGTTGTAGATCAGCTCGACC
>JBBRHQ010000250.1:0-4334 GCA_038222365.1 Solirubrobacterales bacterium | reverse complement strand
CGCTTCGTCTTTCTCTACTTCGCCTCCCTGTTGGCCGGATCCTTCGGGGCGCTGCTCCTGTCGCCTGACAGCCTCACCGCGGGGGCGTCCGGGGCGATCTTCGGGATCTTCGCCGCCGCCTTCGTGATCGCCCGGGGTCGCCGCCTCGAGGGTATGGCCGCGCAGTTGGGGATCCTCCTGATCATCAACTTCGCCTTCACCTTCGGGTACCCGGGAATCAGCATCGGCGGCCACCTGTTCGGCGCCGCCGGGGGGGCGCTGGCGGCGCTCGCGCTGGTCGCAGGCGAGCGTGGCAGGCTCGGGCCGAATCACCTCACGGTCGAGTTGGTGGCGATGGCTGCGATCGGAGTCGCTGCGGTTATTGGCGCGATCGCCGTCGCCTGAGCTCAGCCGAGCGCCAGCCGCGAGAACCCGATCCCCTGCGGTGCCGCCACCGCCCCGGGATGCAGCAGGTGGGCAAGCAGCTCGACGCCGTCGAGGAGCCTCGGGCCCGGCCTCGAGAAGGAGGAGGCGGCGTCCACCGCCCAGGCTCTCTCGGCCCCGAGCCCGCGCAGCTCGCCCAGGTGCTCGGATGCCTCGCGCAGGGCCTCCTCGGCGTGGTAGCCGCAGGGCATGACCACGACGTCCTCGGCGCCGGCCGCGGCGAGCTGCTCCCAGCTCTGCTCGGAGGACTTCTCCGCGGCCGTGCCAATCACATCGACGCCGCCCGCCGCCTCGACCATCTCCGGGACCCATTGCCCGGCGGCGAAGGGAGGGTCGAGCCACTCCAGCGCCAGCACCCTGCGCCGATCCCGACCTGCGACCGCGTCGGCGACCCGGGCGAGGCGCTCCTCGAGGCGCCGCCGCAGGAGCGAGGCGTCCGCGGCCACCCCGGCGGCTTCGCCGAGCCGGGTGACGTCGTCGAGCAGGTCGCTTAGCCTCGAGGGGTCCTGACTCAGCACCCGCGGCCGGCTCGGGATCCGAGCAGCAAGGTCGAGCACGTCCTCATAGGAGACCGCGCACACCTCGCAGATCTGCTGGGCGACGATCAGCTCGGGGGCCAGCACCGCGAGACGCTCGGAGTCGAGCTCATACAGTCGCATGCCGTCGGCGACGATCCGCTTCACCGCCTGATCGATCTCGCGGGCACCGAGGCCGGCGGGGACGACGGTCCGGGTCAGCTGCGGGAGTGAGGCCGCCTCGGGTGGGTAGTCGCACTCGTGGGTGACGGCGACGACGGAGTCGCCGAGGCCGATCGCGAGTAGCATCTCGGTCGCAGAGGGCACCAGACTGGCGATACGCATCGGAGGTCAATATGGCACTTCTCGACGATTCCGAGATAGCGGAAAGACTGACCTCGATGCCCGGTTGGGAGCGCCAGGACGAGTCGATCGTCAAGACCTTCGAGCGCGAGGATTTCGCCGGCTCGGTCGGCTTCCTCGACTCGCTGCTCGCCCCGGCGGAGGAGATGAACCACCACCCGGACGTCGCGATCTCCTGGGATCAGGTCACCGTGACCATTTCCACCCATTCCGAGGGCGGTCTGACGGCGGCCGATTTCGAGCTCGCCGGGAGGATCGACGCGCTCTGAGGGTGGCCGGCGGAACCGGCCCCGGCGCGTCTATGCTTACGAGGCCCGAGATGGCCGACGAAGACGACCGCCCTCGAAGTACGGGGCCACATAGGCAACTGAGCCCGAACCCGCCGGCGGTGGAGCGGTGACGGTCGTCCTGCTCGTCGTCCTCTTGCTGCTCGTCCTCGTCAACGGCTTCTTCGTCGCGGCCGAGTTCGCGATCGTCCGCTCCCGCCCCAGCCGGATCGAGCAGATGGCCGAGGATGGAGTCCGCTCGGCGAAGATCGCCTCGATCCAGATGGAGCACGTCGACGAGTTCGTCGCGACCTGCCAGGTGGGTATCACCCTCGCCTCGCTGGGCATCGGCTTCCTCGGCGAGCCGGCGATCGCGGAGCTCCTGGTGCCGATCTTCGGCGGCGTCGTCGGCCACGGCGTGGCGCTGGCGATCTCGATCGCGATCGCCTTCACGATCGTCACGTTCCTGCACGTGATCGTCGGTGAACAGTCGCCGAAGATGCTGGCGATCGCCCGGGCCGAGACCGTGATGCTGCGGGTCGCGAAACCGCTGAAATTCTTCCGCAGCGCCCTGCATCCGCTGATCGTCGCCACCAACGCCCCGGCGAGCTTCCTCGTCAAACGCCTCTTCCGAGTCGACGTCACCAGTCTCGAGGAGGAGACCTCGCCGGAGGAGCTTCGCCTGCTGATCAGCCGCGGCGCCCAGCTCGGCCGGCTCGACCAGGGCGAGGCTGTGATGCTCGGCGGCGTCTTCCACCTGCACGAGCAGCAGGCCCGCGAGGTGATGACTCCGATTCCCGCGGTGGTCACGGTCGACGCCTCCGACGACGTCGAAACCGCGTTGCGGCGCTGTGTCACCTCGGGCCACACGCGGCTGGTGGTGACCGAGGACGAGAATCCCGACCGGGTCAAGGGCATCGTCCACAACAACAGCCTCGCGAGGCTCTACATGAGCGACGGGCCCGACGCCGCCCTGGAGCCGGCGATCCGCGATGCGCTGATCGTCCCCGAGACACGACCCCTCGACGACCTCCTCCAGGATCTGCAGCGCCAGCGGACCTCGCTCTCGATCGTCGCCGACGAGTACGGGCGCACGGTCGGGCTGGTCACGGTCGAGGACATCCTCGAGGAGGTGGTGGGGGAGATCGAGGACGAGACCGATCCCCGGGCCGCCGACCTCCGCCGGCTGACCAACGGCGACTGGTTCGTCCGCGGCCACGTCTCCCTCGGCGACCTCAAGGACGCCAAAATCGAGCTCCCGGTCGACACCGACGCCTACAACTCGGTCGGTGGCTATGTCTTCGGCGAGCTCGGCCGGTTGCCGAAGCGAGGCGATGAGATCACCGCCGACGGTTACACGATCCGGGTCGAGTCGGTACGCGAGAACCGGATCGAGGCGGTGCGCATCTCCTCCCGCTAGAGCCGGGTTCCGTCCGCGACCGGGATTACCTTGCACCTCCAACCGAAGCGTGGTTCGAGGTTGGAGGTACTTCGATGTGGATGGTTCGCTTGAGCGACAAGCAGCTCGAGGTCCTGAGGGCGCTGCTGCGCGCCGAGGAGCATCTGGGGCCGGCTCTGCAGGGGGCGCTGGAGGCACTCGACCTGGCCCGCTGGGACGAGCTTCCCGAGGCCGAGCTCCCCTGGGCGCAGGTGGCTGAGCTGGCGCGGCGCCAGGGGATCTCCGAGGCCGATGTGATCTGGGACATCAGCGGGCGCAGCAAGGGCGCGGTCGGCTGACGCGCTGACCCCCGCCCAGCTCGCCGGTGGCGCCGGTGGTGCCGATCACCGGTCGTACTCGTAGAAGCCAGCGCCGCTCTTTCGCCCCAGCCGACCGTCGCCGACCATCGCGACCAGCAGCCCCGGCGGCCGGTGGGCGGACTCCGAGGAGTCGGCGTAGAGCGCGTCGCCGATCGCCTCGGCGACGTCGAGGCCGACGAAGTCGAGCAGCGCCAGCGGTCCCATCGGATGGCCGGCGCCAAGGGTCATGCAGGAGTCGACCTCCCCGGCGCTCATCCCGGTTCGCTCCATCATCCGCACCGCGTCGAACAGATACGGGAAGAGCAGCCGGTTGACGACGAACCCCGACTGATCGGGGACCTCGACCGCGGTCTTGCCGAGCGCCCCGCACCAGGCGAGGGCCCGCTCGCGGACGCCGTCGGCGATCCCCTGCGGGAAGCAGAGCTCGACCAGCTTCATCTTCGGCACGGGATTGAAGACGTGCAGCCCGAAGACCCGCGCGCCGTGGCCGCTGCGAGCGCCGATCTCGCCGACCGGGAGCGATGAGGTGGTCGTCGCCAGGTCGGCGTCGGGCGCCGCTTCGCCGAGCGAGGAGAGCAGCCCGGCCTTCACCTCGAGGTCCTCGATTACCGACTCGACGATCAGATCGCAGCCGCCGAGGTCGCCGATCGCCGTGGTCACCTGAAGGCGCTCCGGGTCGGCCGCTTCGATCCCGGCGCAGGCTGCGACCGCGTTTTCCTCCGCCCGCCAGGCGGAGGCATCGCTGCGGGCGAGGAGCAGGGTCGCGGCGGTCGTGGTCGATGCGGCAGCGAGTCCGCAGGCGATCGCGCCGCTGCCGGCCACCGCTGGTTGCGAGTAGGTCGGATCGCCGGGCATCGCCCGCTTACTATCACGCCTGCCCCGCCCCGATCCCGCGGGAGTGATCCCGGGCACGGTACTGGCTGACTCGCCAGTCAACTTGAGTATCGTTCGCGGCGCGGCCGCGCCGCGACCGCGAGCCAGGTCAAGAGATATCCCGATCGGAGGCACG
>JBBRHQ010000249.1:0-4366 GCA_038222365.1 Solirubrobacterales bacterium | reverse complement strand
CGTGGTCGAGCTGGGGCTGATCGGCGACTGGCGCGAAAGTCCCGGCTACCTGACGCTGGCCGACGCCTTCGTGCAGCCGGGGGCGCCGGACGAGTTCAATCGCTACAGACTGCCCTCGAAGGTGGCCGAGTTCCTGGCTATGGGGCGACCCGTGATACTCCCTCGCTGCAACATCGGCAACGAGCTGACCGAGGGAGAGAACGCGATGCTGCTCGAAACCGGGACCTCGCTGGAGATCGGCGCCCGCCTGCGGCAGCTGATCGCCGACCCCGGCCTCGCCGAGCGTCTCGGCCGCGGAGGGCGGCGCTTCGCCGAGAAGAGCCTCGGTTGGAACACCAACGCCATCGCCCTCTCGGATTTCTACCGCGGTCTGATCGGAGCGGAGCGTGGCGGGTCCGGCGAGGGCGTGCTGATCGCCGGTGGCTGAGCCCAGGCCCTATCTGCCGGCCGAGGTCACGCCGGGCGACGCACTCTGGGCGGTGGTCGACCGCTACCGGGGAAGCTTCCCGCTGGCGCCGGTTTCCTACGGCACGGCCCGCGACTTCGCCGACAGCGCCGATCAGATACCGGGCCTGATCAGTGCCAACGGCGACATGAAGGACCTGCAGCGCTGCTGGATGGTCAAAGCGGTGCTGGGCAACGTCGAGCCCGGCGCCCGCATCCTCGAGATCGGCGCCGGGGAACCGCTGGCGGCGGCGATGCTCTCGCGCTTCGGTTACCGGGTGACGGTCGTCGATCCCTACGACGGCAGCGACGACGGCCCGACCCAGCTGGAGGACTTCCGCAGCTTCTACCCCGACCTCGAGTTCGTCCGCTCACGATTCCCGGCTGGGGGTCTGGGGCGCGACTACTCGTGCATCTACTCGATCTCGGTGCTCGAGCACGTCGGCCCCGAGCAGATCGAGCCGGTCGCGAACGGGGTCCGCGAGCACCTGGCGGCGGCGGAACGGGCCTGCTCGATCCATGCCGTCGATCACGTGGTTGCTGGCTGGGGCGCCGATGCGCACCGCGAGCGGCTGCAGTTCTGGGCCGCGGCCCTGGGGCTCCCCGAGGGCCCGCTCGGAGAGCAGCTGGCCCGGCTCGAAGCTGATCCGGAAACCTATCTGGTCTCCGCCGAGGCGCACAACCGTTGGCGGGGAGACCTCCCCTACGACGACTACCCGATGCGGCGGATCGCCTCCGTGCAGCTGTTCAGCCGCCGCTAGCCCCCGCCCGGCTGGCCTCGCGGGTCTCGACCTGTTCCGAGATCCAGGCATAGGTGCTCTCCAGGCCCTCGGCGAGACTGATGCTCGGCTCCCAGCCGTAGGTCTCGCGGAACCGGGTGTTGTCGCTGTTGCGGCCCCGGACCCCCTGGGGCGCATCGCTGCGGTAGACCCGCTCGAGGCTGACCCCGGCGATCGCCTCGACCTGATCGACCAGCTGGTCGATCGTCACCAGGTCGGCGCTCCCGAGGTTGATCGGCTCGATCCGCGGCCCCTCGAGGATCTCGCGCGTCCCACGCACGCAGTCGTCGATGTACATGAAGCTGCGGGTCTGCTTACCGTCGCCCCAGATCTCGATCTCGCCGCCGCCGGAGGCCACTGCCTCGGCGACCTTGCGGCAAATCGCCGCCGGGGCCTTCTCGCGCCCTCCGGTCCAGGAGCCGAGCGGCCCGTAGACGTTGTGGTAGCGGGCGACCCTCGTCTCGAGCCCGAAGTCCTCCATGAAGTGACGGCACATGCGCTCGCTGAACAGCTTCTCCCAGCCGTAGCCGTCCTCGGGCTGAGCCGGGTAGGCATCCTCCTCGCGCAGCGCGGTCACGTCCGGGGTCCTCTGGTGCCCGGCTGCGTAGACGCAGGCCGAAGAGGAGTAGAGGTAGCGGTCGATGCCGGCCTCGCGGGCCGCGCCCAGCAGGTGGGTGTTGATCAGCACGGAGATCATGCACTGCGCCTTGTTGCCCTCGATGAAGCCCATGCCGCCCATGTCGGCCGCCAGGTTGTACAGGTCCCCGCACCCCTGGCAGGCCTGCTCAGCCGACTCCTTCAGTGCGAGGTCGAGAACGAGGTTCTCGGCGGCCTCGTGGAGCTGGAACCACTGGTCCATCGGCTTGCAGTCCACCGCCCGCACGGCCCGGCCCGACTCCAGCAGGCTGGCGGTGAGGTGGCCGCCAATGAAGCCGCCAGCGCCGGCGACCAGGGTCGGCTTGCGCTCCGGACTCACAGCGCTTCCGCGATCCTCGGCGCCTCGCGCCTGAAGACCCAGACCCCTAGGAAGCAGATGACCGTGAAGACGAAGATCGAGATCATCAGCCGCGGCACGCTGCCGGCCGCCGAAAGCGCACTCGGCGCGTCGGGGTCGATGATCCACTTGCGTGCCTGGGTGAAGATCGGGGTCAGCGGGTTGAACAGTTCGACCGTGCGGAGTCCGCTCGGCACAACCTCGATCGGATAGAGGATCGGGGTGCCGTAGAAGAGGACGGTGAGGGCGACCGACCAGATGATCGCCACGTCACGGAATCGCACGTACAGGGCCGAGAGGAGCATCGCCAATGCGACGGTCAGGCCGGCCAGCGGCAGAATCAGGACCGGTAGCAGGACCCAGGTCCACAGCGGCTCGGCCCCGTAGATGAAGATGAAGGCGAACACCGCGATCAGGTTGAGGCCGAGATTGAAAAGCGCGGTGAGGACGATCGAGAGCGGGATCACCAGGCGGGGGAACTGGGTTTTGCGAAGGATCCCCTCGTTGCCGACGATCGAGGTGACCGCGCCGCCGGTCGCCTCCTGCACCAGAGCGAAGAGGACGATGTTGAGCAGCAGCAGCACCGGGTAGTTGGGGACGCCGCTTCCCAGCCTGAAGATCTTGGTGAACACCAGCAGCAGCACCCCGAAGAGGAGCAGCGGGCGAATCAGCGACCAGAAGTACCCCAGGACGGTGCCGAAGTAGGTCTTTTTGAACTCGTTCAGGGAGACCAGCCAGAGCAGCTCGAAGAAGCGCCGCCTGCCACCGCCGATCGCTGACGGTCCATGGATCTCGTGAAGAGGCTGTGCTTCAGGAACTGCGCTCATCGGCGATGCCGCTCGAGTGTTCGATGTCGATGCTGACCTGGTCATCCATATCGACCATTCCCGAGACCGCCTTCTGACCGAAGACCAGGAAGTCAAGGGCTCGCTCGCTGTGCATGGCCACATTCGACGGGGTCTTGTTCCGGCCGATCCAGCAGCTGATGTTGTAACGACCCGTGGCCAGGCGGTTGACGACCTTCGCTCTAAATTCCATCCGATCGCCGGGGGCAAGCCGTTCGGGACTTCCCTCAATCCACTCCGAGCCGCCATTGATGCCGAAGACATGGATCCCGTTTGCGTCGCTGACCCCGAATCCGACAGTCGGCCCAAAGATCGCCCGTCGCGCCTCGATGGTCGCGTGCAGTCGAATCTCGTCTCCCTGAGCGACATTCCTGATCCGCGAGCCGTCGGAACTCTCCAACCAGAGGTCTCTGAGGATGACCTCTGAGGCAGCCGCAGTTTCCTCTCGGGTCCTTACCCGCTGCACCCCGTACTCGTCAGCGGCCAAGTCGAAGTTTAGGCTGAGGTACTTTCCCCCGACCTCATGCGGATCGCCGATCGCATCGATCCGTCCGTCATGAAGCAGCATGGCCTTGTCGCAGAACTCATTCACCGCGCGCATGTCGTGGGTGACCAGGATCACTGTGCGCCCCGAGTCGCGCATCTCCCTGAAAGAGTCGGCGCACTTCTGCTGGAAAGCCGCGTCGCCGACCGCAAGGACCTCGTCGATCAGCAGGATGTCCGTGTCGGCCTGCAGCATCACCGAGAAGGCGAGGCGCACCTGCATCCCGGTCGAGTAGTTCTTCAACTGCATGTCGATGAAGTCCTCGAGCTCGGCGAAGGCGAGCACCCCCCCGATCCGCTCCTGCGCCTCAGATCGCGTGAGGCCCATCATCACCCCGTTGAGGACGATGTTCTCCTCCGCCGTCAGCTCCGGGTTGAACCCCACCCCGAGCTCGATGAAGGGAGCGAGCGAGCCGGCCATCCTGATCTTGCCCCGATCCGCCCGGTAGATCCCGGCGAGCAGCTTCAGCAGGGTGCTCTTGCCGGACCCATTGCGTCCGACGATCCCGAAGAACTCCCCCCTGTGGACGTCGAAGGAGACCGCGCGCAGCGCGTGAAGGGCATGAGACTGCTGGCGGGCGAGCGGATGGAGCATCCGCTCCTTGATCGTGTCCACCTTGTGGCCCGGCAGCTGGAAGGTCTTGTGCAGCTCACGGACCTCGATCGCCACCGGAGCGGCGCCCCACCCACAGAAGGGGGGCGCGGTGGGGGGTTACCCCGCCCCCACCAGTACCTCCCCCGCGCGCACGGGGTAGGAGCGG
>JBBRHQ010000248.1:0-4372 GCA_038222365.1 Solirubrobacterales bacterium | reverse complement strand
CCTCGTCGGCCATGTTGAAGACGTGGATCGGCAGCTGGTTGTCCATGCACAGCGAGAGGGCGGTCGAGTCCATCACCCGTAGGCCTCGCTCGATCGCCTCTCGGTGCGTGATCCACGGGATGAACCTATCCTCCGTGATGGTCGCGTGATCGGAGTCAAAGACGCCTTCGACCCCGTTCTTGGCCATCAGGATCGCCTCAGCGTGGATCTCGAGCGCGCGCAGCGCGGCGGCGGTGTCCGTGGTGAAGAACGGATTGCCGGTTCCGGCGGCGAAGATCACCACCCGGCCCTTCTCGAGGTGGCGCATCGCCCGGCGCCGGATGTAGGGCTCGGCCACCTCCTTGACGTCGATCGCCGACATCACCCTCGTGTGCTCCCCGACCTTCTCCAGAGCGTCCTGGAGGGTGAGCGCGTTGAGCACGGTCGCCATCATCCCCATGTAGTCCCCGGTCGCCCGGTCCATCCCGGCCGCCGCCGCCTCGAGCCCGCGATAGATGTTGCCGGCGCCGACCACGACGGCGATCTCGACCCCGCGGCCGCGGGTCGCCTTGACCTGCTCGGCGATCCGGCGCACCTGGTCGGCGTCGGTGCCGTACTCGAGCTCGCCCATCAGCGCCTCCCCGGAGAGCTTCAGGAGGATGCGGCTGAACTGGGCCTCCTCGGCCATCGGCGCCTTTAGCCCTCGCCGACTCGGAAGTAGGCGAAGCGGGCCACGCGGACGTTCTCGCCGGTCTTCGCCGCCAGCTCGGAGCGCAGCTCCTCGATCGTCTTCGAGGAGTGCTTCTCCGCGTTGACGTGGGCCTGGTCGAGCAGCGCCACCTCGGCGGCCCACTTCGCCAGCTGGCCCTCGACGATCTTCGGGACGACGCCGTCGGGCTTGCCCTCCTCGCGGGCCTTCTCTTCGAACACGCGCCGCTCTGCGTCGCGCTCGGACTCGGGTATCTCCTCGGCGGAGACATAGCGGGGAGCGGTCGCCGCGACGTGCAGGGCAACCTCGTAGGCAAACGCCCTGAAGTCCTCGTTGCGGGCGACGAAATCGGTCTCGCACTGAACCTCGACCATCGCGCCGACCCTGTCGTTGGCGTGGATGTAGGAGGAGACGACCCCCTCGTCGGTGCCTCGCCCCTCCCGCTTCGCCGCGGAGGCCTGGCCCTTGACCCGGAGGATCTCCACGGCGCGATCGAGGTCCCCCTCGGCCTCGAACAGTGCCGCCTTGCAATCCATCATCCCGGCGCCGGTGCGGTCCCGCAGCGCCTTGACGTCGGCAGCGGAGACTGCCATCAGCCCTCGCCGCCTTCGGCCGGCGCGGCGGGCGCGGCCCGCTCGGGCGGCGCCACGGCCGGCTTCGCGGCCTCGGCCTCGGCGTGTTCGGCCGCCCGTGCCGCCTCGGCCTCGGCGGCTGCCTTTGCGGCGGCCTCCTCGGCCTCCTTGCGGGCCTTGTCCTCCTCCTCGCGCTTGCGACGCTCCTCGGCCTCGATCCGGCGTCTCTCCTCCTCCGCGGCGCGCCGGCGCTCCTCCTCGACGCGCCAGGCTCCAGCGCCCTCGTCGATCGCGGCGCCAACCGTGCTGATCGCCAGCTCGCAGGAGCGGATCGCGTCGTCGTTGCCGGGGACGACGTAGTCGACCGGGCCCGGATCGCAGTTGGTGTCGACCAGGCCGATGATCGGAATCCGCAGCCGGGCCGCCTCGCGGACCGCGATCTCCTCGGTCTTCAGGTCGATCACGAAGACCGCGTCGGGAAGCCGCTCCATGTCGCGCACCCCGCCGAGGTTGTACTCGAGCTTCGCCAGCTCGGCCTGCATCCCCATCCGCTCCTTTGTCGGAAGCAGCTCCAGCTGCCCGCCCGATTGCAGCTCGGTCAGCTCGTGCAGTCGCTTGATCCGGGCCGAGATCGTGTTGTAGTTGGTCAGCAGCCCGCCGAGCCAGCGGAGGTTGACGTAGGGCATCTGACAGCGGTCGGCCCATTCCTTGACCGAGTCGCGCGCCTGCTTCTTGGTGCCGACGAATAGCACCGTTCCTCCGCCGCTGGAGAGCTCGCCCGCGAACCGCCGGGCGTCGTCGAGCAGCTGCTCGGTCTGCAGGAGGTCGATGATGTGGATCCCGTCGCGCTCACCGAAGATGTAGCGGCGCATGTTCGGGTTCCAGCGGCGCGTCTGGTGGCCGAAGTGGACTCCGGCCTCGAGCAGCTCCTTGATGCCTGCTTCGGCCATTGATGCTCCTTTTCGTGGGGTGCTTCTGCCCGTCACCCTGCGCGGGGACCCAGCGGTGCTGGGCAGGACCCGGTCGGGAGGCGGGGGTTGCGATTGATCGAGGACTCGATTCTAGAGGGATGCGCCCGGGCCGGGGCCCGCGGCATCCCGCGCCAGCTCGAGCGCAGCGCTCAGGTCAGGAGGAAGCTCCGACGAGAACCTCATTTCGGCTCCGCTGAGCGGGTGGGCGAAGCTCAGCATGTGGGCATGGAGGAACTGCCGCTCGAGCCCGTAGCGGAGAGGACCGCCGTAGGTCGGGTCGCCGAGGAGCGGGTGGCCGATCGCCGAGAAATGGGCACGGATCTGGTGGGTCCGCCCGGTTTCCAGCCGAGCTTCGAGCAGGGTCTCGGCGACGAGGACCTCGCGGACCTCGAAGTGGGTGCGTGCCTGTCGCGCCGAGGCCCCCGAGACGGCCATCCGGTGGCGCTTTCGCGAGGCGCGGCCGATCGGCGCGTCAATCGTCCCGGTACGGGAGCGGACCTTGCCGTCGGCGAGGGCGAGATAGACCCTCTCGACCTCGCGGCGCCTCACCTGGGCGGCGAGCTCGCGGTGCGCCTGATCGGAGCGGGCGACCACCATCAGGCCGCTGGTGCCGCGATCGAGCCGGTGGACGATTCCGGGTCTTTCGGGGTCCTCCCCGCCCGCGAGCAGGTCGCCCAGCTCGCCGACCAGGGTCGGGCCGCTGTGCGAGGGGGCCGGATGGACGACCAGGCCGGCGGGCTTCTCGATCACCGCGAAGCTGGGGTCGCGGTGGATGATCCGCAGTTCCTCAGCCATCGGCAGGATCGCGCAGATAGACCCAGGCGAGTACTCCGACACCGGCGGTGATCGCGATGTCGGCGAGGTTGAAGGCCGGCCACAGGGGGAGGTCGATGAAGTCGGTTACGGCGCCGTCGCGGACCCGGTCGGCGAGGTTTCCGAGCGCTCCCCCGGCGAGCAGACCGACCGCGACCCACATTGCCGGCCGGCACGGGTTTCGCCAGAACAGGTAGACGATCAGGCCGAGCGCCGCCAGGGTCGAGGCGATCACCGCCGCGCCGCCGCCCCCGGCAAGGCCGAAGGCGACGCCGCTGTTGTGGGTGTTGGTCAGGACCAGCGGACCGAGCGCGTCCACCTGCTCGCCGGGAACCAGGTTCGCTTCGATCGCCGCTTTCGAGATCTGATCGAAGAGAACGACGACTCCGCAGAGCGCCCCGGCGAGGCGCCAGGGGCGATCGCTCACGGCTGGATCAGGCTGACGATCAGCGCCTGGGCGACGTAGAGGACGATGATCCCGATCATCGGGCTCAGGTCGAGCGCGAACCCGCCGCCGCCGATCGGCGGCAGGATGCGGCGGAAGATGTTGAGGTAGGGGTCGGTGGTTTCGGTGATGAAGTCGAGCACGGGGCGCAGAGTGGCGCTGTGTGGCACCCGGGGCAGGAAGGAGATCAGGATCCTGGCGAAGATCAGGATGATGTAGACGATGAACAGGGCGCTGACGTAGTCGGCGAGGTCGTTGCGGGTGATCGCCAGGGTCATCCGCCCCTCATCCTCGCCAGCGACGCTTCGACCGCGGCCGCGAAGGCGGCCTCGGCGCCGTTTGCCTCGAGCGCCGCCAGGCCGGCCTCGGTCGAGCCGCCCGGCGAGGCGACGGCCGCCCGTACGTCGGCCGGGTGGCGGCGGCGCAGCAGCTCTGCGGTCCCGGCTGTGGTCTCGATAACCAGCTCCCGCGAGAATCCGGGAGCGAGCCCGTCGGCGACGCCGGCCTCGGCGATCGCCTCCACCGCGAGCGCCAGATAGGCGGGCGCACATCCCATCACCGCGGTGGCTGCGTCGAAATCGTCGTCCTCGACCTCGACCAGGTGGCCGAGCAGCTCAAGCAACTCCCGTACGGCGGCGACGGTCTCGGCGGGCGCGCCGGGAGAGGCCTCCAAGCAGAGCACCCCCCTGCGAACCTCGACCGCGATATTCGGCATCACCCTGAAGGCGGCGGATCCCGGGAAGGCGCCGGCGACCCGTCCCAGCGGGGTCGCTCCGAGCAGGGAGAGCACCGCCGGCGCCGCGCCGGCCTCCGCCGCGACGGCCTCGAGCGCCGCCGGCTTTACGGCGAGCACCACCAAGTCGGACTGCTCGGCCAGCTCGCG
>JBBRHQ010000247.1:0-4382 GCA_038222365.1 Solirubrobacterales bacterium | reverse complement strand
GTGGGCGACCGCGCCGATCATGGCCTGCTTCGGGTCACCGGTGCGATCCCAGTGCTCGCGTGCCGAGGAAAGCAGGAAGACGGTGTAGTCCATGGCGATCGCGAAGATCATCGCGAAGAAGAAGACCGGACCCCAGGCGTCGAGGAAGCCCTGCGGCTCAAAGCCGAGCGGGCCGGCGAGATGGCCGTCCTGAAAGATCAGCTTGGCGACGCCGAAGGCGGCGCCGGTCGCGAGCAGGTTGGTGGCGACGCCGATCGCGGCCACCAGCGGCGCCTGAAAAGCGAACAGCAGGAGCAGGAAGCCGAGGCCGAGGACCACACCGATCACCAGCGGTGTCTTGGCCGAGAGCGCCGCCTCGAGGTCGTGGTTCTCCACCGCCGCGCCGCCGATCAGCGCGTCCGCGGGAAGCTTCGCCCGCAGGCGGTCCACGGTGGTGCCGAGAGCGGGGGTGGAGGGGCCGGCGGCAGGGACGACCCGGGTCAGGGCGAGCCCGCCGCTGCCCTGCTGCGCCGGCATCGCGATCGCGATGCCGCGATCACGACGGACCACGGCCGCGACCCGAGTGGACTCGGCGCGGGGGGCGACCACCTCCAGCGCGCCCGGCGCCCCCGGGCCAAAGGCGGTGCTGATCTGGCGATACCCGGCCCGGGAGCTGTCACCTCCCGGCACAACCTTGATCGAGGGCATCCCGGTACGCAGGTTGAGCAACGGAAGAGCCAGGCCGCCGAGGATGATCAGGGCGAGCCCACCGAAGGCCAACGGCCGGCGCCAGAGCAGCTCCGCCCAGCGGGCGAAGCGGGGCGACCGGTGCTCGCCGCTGTGGACCCAAGGCAGGCTGAGTCTGTCCAACCGAGGACCCAGCTTCGCAAGTACCGCCGGCAGGAGCGTCATCGTGGCGGCGAGGACGAAGATGACCGCGACCATGATCCCCAGCGACATCGAGCGGAAGGCCGGGCTCGGGACCAGCATCACCGCTGAGAGCGAGACGAGGACGGTGAATCCAGAGAAGAGGATCGCCTTGCCGGCGGTGTCCATGGTGGCCGCGGCGGCTTCCACGGGATCCATGCCGGAGCCGAATTGGGCGGCGCGGAAGCGCATCACGATGAACAGGGCGTAGTCGATCCCCAGCGCCAGGGCGAACATCAAGGCGAAGTTCATCGCCCAGATCGAGACCGGAGCGATCAGGGTGCCGAGGTAAAGCACCCCTGCCGAGGCGACGAGCCCGCAGATGGTCAGCATCAGTGGCAAGCCGGCGGCGACCAGCGAGCCGAATGCGAGGACGAGGATCGCCAGGGTCACCGGCCATGAGATCAGCTCTGAGCGCAGCATGGCGTCGCGGTTGGCCCGATTGAAGTCCGACCACATACCTGAGGCCCCGGTGAGATTCACCGTCACGCCTGACGCTGCGGTCGCCTCCAGATCGCTGCGGAGCCGATCGGCGGCGGCGACCATCTCGTTTGGGTCCCTGGCGGCGCTCGCGGTGATCACCGCCGTGTGGCCGTCGGCCGCGATCGAAGCGCCGCCGCGGGGGGCGCTTACTGTCGAGACGGCGCGGTCGGCTGAAAGTACCGCCATCGCCGCCCTGATCGAGCGCTGGAAGCCGGGATCGGCGACGGTACCGGTGGAGGAGTGGACCGCCACCTGAAGGGCGTAGGACCCCGCTCCGGTGAAGTTACGGTCGATCGCCTGGCGTGCCTTGACTGACTCTGACCCGTTGGCCTGCCAGCCGGCGCCCGACAGCGCCGTCTCGACCCGGGGGGCAAGGAGGCCGAGGCCGACGGTGATCAGCGCCCAGGCGGCGAAGACATGGCGTCGCCTGGTCGCCGCCAGGCGGCCGAGGCGGCCGATCGGCCCGAGCACGTCACCGCCGATCGGGCGCTGTTTACCCGAAGTGGCCGCGGGCATCCCTATCCTTTCCTCTTTGAGACATGTACAGTTGGACAACTATACAGTTGTAGAATGGACGCTAGCACAGATGATTACGCCGATCACAACCGATGCCGCAGAGTTGATCGCCAGACGCTTCCGCGCTCTCTCGGACCCCACCAGGCTGCGGATCCTTGATCGGCTGCGCGAGCGCGAGGAGGCCTCGGTCGGGGAGTTGACCGAAGCTCTGGACGGCACCCAGCAGAACATCTCCAAGCACCTGGGCGCGCTTCACTCGGAGGGCTTCGTCTCACGCCGCAAGCAGGGAACCAGCTCCCTCTACCGGATCTCCGATCCTGGAGTCCTGGAGCTCTGCGAGAAGGTCTGCGCGGGGATCGAGGTGCAGCTGGCCGAGATCGGGGCTGCGATCAGCGGCGCGTCGCTCAGCTCGGACGCCGCGCGAGCGCCGCGGGGCTGAGCTGCTGCGGGCTGGTGTACCCGCTCAGTGCCATGGTCAGATCGAGCTCGCCGAGCACGGTGCGCAGCACGGTCTCCACCCCCTCCCGGCCGGCGAGCGCCAGCCCCCAGATGTAGGGACGGCCGAGGAGGACCGCGTCGGCCCCCAGTGCGAGCGCCTTGAAGACGTCGGCGCCGCCGCGGATGCCGCTGTCGAAGAGGACCGCGAGCTCGCCGCCGACCGCCTCGGCGATCGCCGGCAGGGCGTCGAGCGAGGCAAGGGCGCCGTCGACCTGGCGACCGCCATGGTTGGAGACGACGATCCCGTCGACCCCGCGAGCGAGGGACTCACGGGCGTCGTCGACGTGCTGGATCCCCTTCAACAGGATCGGCAGCGAGGTCTTCTCTCGGAGCCAAGAGAGGCTCTCCCACTCGAGCGAGGGGTTGGCGTGGACGTCGAGGAAGGCGCCGGTGGCGGCGCCGAGGTCATCCTCGGGCGGCCGCTCCAGCGCCGCGCGGAAGACGGGGTCCTGAAGGTAATTAGCGTTCCCCGACCCCTCGAGGAAGGGCAGCCACGCCTGCTGCAGATCGCGCGGCTTCCAGCCCGGGATGAAGGTGTCGACGGTGACGACGAGCGCCCCGTAACCGGCGGCCTCGGCGCGGCGGACGAAGCTCTCTGCCAGCTCCGGGATGTTCGGCCAGTAGAGCTGAAACCAGCGCGGGCCCTCGCCGCTTGCCTCGGCGATCTCCTCGAGCGTGTAGTGCGACGCGGTGCTGGCCACGATCGGCACCCCGAGAGCCGCCGCTGCCCTGGCCGTACCGAGCTCGCCCTCGTCGTGGACGATCTTCTGCACCCCGATCGGCGCCAGCATCAGCGGCGCCGGCATCGCCGTGCCGAGGATGGTCGTCGAGAGGTCGCGCTTGGAGACGTCGCGCAGCATCCGCGGCACGATCCGCCAGCGGCGGAAGGCTTCGGTGTTCTCCGCCATCGTGTCCTCGCTGCCGGCCCCGGCCCGGACGTAGCCGGCCGCATGCGCCGGCATCGCCTCCTCGGCCTGGCGCTCGAGCTCGGCGATGGAGACCGAGAGCTCCGGGCGCTCGCCGCTCATCCCCCGGGCATAGATCTCGCGGTAGTAATCGCCGAAATCGGGCACGTCCGGAGACTATTCCGGCGCCGTGCGACGCCGGGGTAAGCTCGCGGCGTGCGGGAGAGCTTCGACTACGTCGTCGTCGGCGCAGGATCAGCGGGCTGCGCTCTCGCCGCGCGGCTGAGCGAGGATCCATCGACCCGCGTCCTGGTGCTCGAGGCGGGCGGGCGGGACCGCTCGCCCAACATCAAGATCCCCGCCGCCTTCGCCAAGCAGTTCCGCACCCGGCTCGATTGGGACTACTCGAGCGGTCCCGAGCCGGCCCTCGACGGGCGCGAGCTGTTTGTGCCGCGCGGCAAGGTGCTCGGTGGCTCCAGCTCGATGAACGCGATGATGTACGTGCGCGGCCGTCCGCTCGACTATGACGGCTGGCGCGACGGGGGCTGCCCGGGCTGGGGCTACGAGGACGTGCTGCCCTTCTTCAAGAGGGCCGAGAGCAACGAACGTGGCGCCTCCGAGGTTCACGGCGCCGGTGGCCCCCTCAATGTCGCCGACCAGCGCTCACCGCGACCGCTCACCCGGCGGTTTCTCGAGGCGGCGCAGGCCGCCGGGATCCCCGCCAACCCTGACATCAACTCCCCTGAGCAGGACGGGGTGACGATGACCCAGGTGACGCAGCGAAGGGGGCGTCGCTGGAGTTGCGCCGACGCCTACCTGCGTCCCGCGATGAAGCGGCCAAACCTGGAGGTGATCACGGGGGCCAGGGTGCTCGGGATCGTCCTCGATGGCGATCGGGCCTCAGGAATCCGCTGGCGCGACCGCAGGGGTCGGGAGGCGATCGCCTCCGCCGTCCGCGAGGTGGCGCTCTGCGCCGGGGCGATCGGCAGCCCCCAGATCCTCATGCTCTCGGGGATCGGCCCGGCCGACCAACTCGGCCCCCTCGGGATCGAGACCAGGGTCGACCTGGCAGGG
>JBBRHQ010000246.1:0-4394 GCA_038222365.1 Solirubrobacterales bacterium | reverse complement strand
GCCGCGCCGAGCCGGTTGTCCTGCTGATGTTCGACCTCGACGGCTTCAAGCTCTACAACGACACCTTCGGGCACCCAGCCGGCGACGCGCTGCTCAGCCGCCTCGGCCGGGCTCTGGGGGACGCGGTCAGGCCCTACGGGTCGGCCTACCGGATCGGCGGGGACGAGTTCTGCGTCCTGCTGCGCTGCGAGCCGCAGCGCTTCGAAACGGCGATCGCGGCCGCCGAGGAGGCGCTGCGCGAGGACGGCGGCGGCTTCGAGGTGACCAGCTCCTGGGGTCGCGTGCTGATCCCGGAGGAGGCCGCGCACCCGAGCGCCGCGTTGCAGACGGCCGACATGCGGATGTACGAGCGCAAGGACTCCGGCCGGGTGTCGGCCGGGAGCCAGGTCGAGGAGGCGCTGCTGCAAGCGCTGGAGGAGCGCCAGCCCGAGCTCGGACGCCATGTCCACAGCGTCGCCGGGCTGGCCATCAAGGTCGGCCAGCGCCTCGGCCTCGAGCCGGGCGAGCTGACCCTGCTCCACCGCGCCTCCCAGCTGCACGACATCGGCAAGATGGCGATCCCCGACGCGATCCTCCGCAAGGCCGGACCGCTTGACACCGAGGAGCGGCGCTTCATCGAGCGCCACACGATCTTCGGGGAGCGGATCATCGCCGCCGCGCCGTCGCTCGCCCCGGTCGCCCCGATCGTCAGATCCAGCCACGAGCGCTTCGACGGGACGGGGTACCCCGACGAGCTGGCCGGCGACGAGATCCCGCTCGCCTCCCGCATCGTCTTCGCCTGCGACGCCTTCTACGCGATCACCGCCGAACGCCCCTACTCGCCGGCCCGCAGCCCCGCGGAGGCGATCGAGGAGCTTCGCTACTGCGCCGGCGGCCAGTTCGACCCGGCGGTGGTCGAGGCGGTCTGCGCCGAGCTGACCGCACCGGTCGGCGCCGAGAGCGAGGCTTCCCGCAGCGCCCTCCGGGGCGCCGGCGCCGGGCCGGCGCTCGGCAGGGTCACGGCGCTGGGGTCCTGAGGCTCTCCAGCAGCCGCTCGAGCACCGCGGTCACCTGCTCGCGCAGACCATCGTCCTCAGAGCGAGCGACCAGCATCGCCGCCTCGTCGAGGGCGCCGATCAGTACGTGGGCGAGCGGCTTCACCGGCTGCGGCGAGATCTCGCCGGCCTCGATCGCCGCCTCCAGGCTGGCCTCGATCAGGCCGAGTCCGTAGGCGAGCGCGATCTCGCGAGAGCGGTCCCAGCCGAGCACGGCGGGCCCGTCGAGGAGGACGATCCGCTGCACCTCGGGCTCGGCGCAGGCGTCGATGAACAACGTGATCCCGGCCCGCATCGACTCCACCGGCCCGGAGACCCCGGAGCCCAGCGCGACCTCGGCGATCCTCGCGGTGATCTCCTCCTCCACTTGGCAATAGACGGCATCGAGCAGGTCGCTCTTGGTACCGAAGTGGTGGTAGAGGGCCCCCCGGGTGACGCCGGCGGCGCGGACGATCTCCTCGGTTCCGACCCCGGCAAAGCCTCGCTCCCCGAAGAGGCGACGGCCGGCCGCGACGAGGGCCGTGCGGGTGGCCTCCGACTGTTCGGCCTTGCTCCCCCCCGGCGATCGCCCTCCCGCGGGCCCCCGTTTGACATTCATACTGTCTGTATGTTAATACGTACCGACTGTATGTCAAACCCTTCCGGAGGAGCCACGATGAGCACCAGCAGCGAAACCAACCAGCACCGCCTGACGCCCCCCTTCGCCTCCCTCTCCCGGCGAGAGCAGGAGCTATCGGCGGGCTCCGTCCGCTACAGAGAGGCGGGAGAGGGCGAGCCGATCGTCTTCGTCCACGGCCTGCTCGTCGACGGCCGGCTCTGGAACGGGGTCGCGGATCTGCTCAGCGACCGTTTCCGCTGCATCGTCCCGGACTGGCCGATGGGCTCCCACACCCTGCCGATGAAACCGCATGCCGATCTCGCGCCGCCCGCTGTCGCGGCCCTCGTCGCCGAGCTGATCGGCGGCCTCGGGCTCGAGCGGGTGACGGTGGTCGGCAACGACACCGGCGGCGCCGTCTCGCAGATGCTCGTCGCCCAGCGGCCGGACCTCGTCGGGCGCCTGGTGCTCACCAACTGCGACACCGAGGACAACTTCCCCCCGTTCCCCTTCAACGCGATGCCGCCCCTCGCCAGGGTGCCCGGGGGGTTCACGGCGCTGACCGTGCCATTCCGGCTGGGACCGGTGCGCCGCTCGGTCTACGGGCTTTTGACCAAGCATCCGATACCGGTCGAGCTGGTCGACGACTGGCTCGCCCCAGCCTCCTCCGACGCGCGTATCCGCGAGGATGCCAGGAAGCTGACCGCGGGCATCCGAAATCACGACCTGGTCGAGGCCACCGCGCGCTTCGCCGGATTTGAGCGGCCGGTGCTCTTCGCCTGGGCTCCGGAGGACGGGCTCTTCTCGATCCGCCATGCAGAGCGATTGGCCGCGAAGTTGAGCGACGCCAGGATCGAGCGGATAGCCGACGCGAAGACCTTCGTTTCGCTCGATCAGCCACGGCGAGTCGCAGACGCTATCGCCGGATTCATCTCCTCGTAAAAACCATTCCCGCAAGCTGCGCCTTCTTTTTCGGCCATCAGCTTGCCTTACGTCTGACACGAGCGCCATGCTTTCCGGCAGTCATCTGACCCGGAAGGACGGAGGCATGGCAAAAAGGATCTTCGACCAGGACCAGCCGCGCAGCGTTCTTGCCCGCCGCCTCAATGAGGCGTTCGCGGGTTGTGAGAAGTGGACCGTCGCCCCGCCGCGCGAGCGCCGGCTCGCCGATGAGCCGATTCCGACGCCGAAGTCGGGCCCGCTGCTGGGGGCCTCGCAGCACTTCTAAGAGGTCGAAGCGACACCCTCCGGACCCGGGTCGTCGCCACCGAGCGGCAGGATTTCGAGACCCCTGCGATCCACCTCCTCGAGGATCAGCGGCAGGGCAGCGACGGTGTTGCGCCAGGAGCCGGGGACGCTGTAGTGGTCGGCGTCGTGCAGCAGCACGATCTCGCCGCCGCCCAGACCCCGGGTGCAGAGCCCGGCGATCGACTCGGGCGTCGCCCGCCGCGCCCAGTCGCGCCCCCACCTCGACCACAGCACCGGCTCCCATCCATGACTTCGCACCAGGGCGAGGCCGGCGCCGCTGTAGATGCCGTAGGGCGCCCTGTGCAGGGCTATCGGGCGCCCCGTCGCCTCCTCGATCAGGGCCCGGCCGCGCTCCAGGTCGGCCCCCAGGTGCCCCGGCCGCAGCCTCAGCATGTTGCGATGGCGATGGCAGTGAAGTCCGACCGAGTGGCCGGCGGCGGCGATCTCGGCCGCCAAACCGCGGTGTCGCTCGACCTGCTCGCCGGCCAGGAAGAAGGTCGCCGCGGCGCCCGCGTTTCTGAGCACCTCAAGGGTGCGCGGGGTGCCCTGCGGATGCGGCCCGTCGTCGAAGGTGAGGGCGACCCCTCCGGCCCGATCGAGCCGGTGGCGGACGCCGATCGCCTCACCGACGCCTGGGAAGATCGGCGCCAGCGCCGGCCCGGCGTGGAGGACCGCAGCGGCCCCCAGGCCCGCGCCGGCGGCGCGGATCATCGCGCCGGCGGCTCGTCTTCGGTCTGGCTCGCCGGCTCCTGCCTCGCCCCCGCCGCCTGCTTGCCGATGTGGAGGCGACGCTCGATCGGCTTGGCGATCACCCGGTAGGGCGTGTCCCAGTTGACGGAGGCAGCGGCGGCGATGATCACGATCGTCGCGATCACGGTCATCAACCCGGCGGTGGCGAGCCTGTTGACGCGCAGGTGCCAGACCGCCTGAGGCCGGACCCGGGGCCGCGCGGCGAGTGTCTTGGAGGCGATCGAGGGCAGCGAGGCGAAGGTCGAGGCGGGGGCGCGCCTCTCACGGGTGACGTGGCGCAGGACCGACTCGAGCTCGTGCTCGGAGCGCGCCACCTCGGCCAGCCCGAAGCGCTCGAAGGCGCTGTTGTTCGCCCGCAGGTGCCCGACGGAGAAGCCGTAGGAGACGACTGGACAACCCCGAATGTGGGCCTCGAGCACGGTCAGGCCGGCGGTCGAGTGGACCATCGCATCGGCGGCCGCCATCCAGTCGCTCATCTGATCCGTGAAGCCGAGCATTCGCAGCCGCTTCTCGTCGCCGAAGCGCTGCTCGAGCTTCTCGCGGGCGGCCTGGTTGCGACCCGTGACGCAGGCAACGAAGGTGTCCTCGAGCGCCAGCGAGGCCTTCAACGCTCCCACCAGGTCGCCCACCCCCCAGCCTCCTCCGGAAACCAGGATCACCCGGGCGTGTGCGGGAACGCCGAGGGCGCGGCGAGCGTCGGCGCGGGTCCTCGGCATCAGGAAGTCGGGCGAGATCGGTGGCCGCGCCCACTCGACGCTCGCCGGCCC
>JBBRHQ010000245.1:0-4399 GCA_038222365.1 Solirubrobacterales bacterium | reverse complement strand
CCCTATCGCGTATGGCGCCAGCCGTCCGGCGCGGTCGGAGTAGCGGCCGACGATCGGCGAGAGCAGGGATTCGCAGAGGGCACCCGTTGCGAAGCTGGCCGCGATCACCGCGCTGCCCCCGCCGAGCGCGTCCAGCCGCAGCGGGACAAGGACCGCAATCGCGCCGAACATCAGCGAGGGGATGGCAACCAGGCCCGACGCAGTGAGGATCTGGCGGGTGCCGATCGCGGCCCGGACCCGAGCCGCGCCGGCACGCTCCCGCGAGGCGGAGTCGGGCGTCCTCGCCGCGATCCCGACCAGGACGGCGGCGACGAGGAGCACCGAGCCGAAGACGACCTCGGTGCCGGCGACCTTGGCGATCGCTCCCAGCGGGGGGCCGAAGAGCTCGCCGGCGACCGCCATCCCCATCGCCGTGCCGATCACCACGCCGCGTTGCTCCTCCGGGGCGCGGAGGATGATCCAGGTGAAGGAGCCGGCCCAGGCCATCGCGCCGCCGACCCCCTGGCAGAAACGGGCGATATCGAGCAAGGCGATCTGGTCGGAGAAGCCGAAAGCGAGGCTGGAGAAGCCGAGCACGACCAACCCTGAAATCGCGGTCAGACGAGGCCCGACCCTGGCCGCGACGAGCCCGGCCGGAAGGGCGGCGATCAGCGTCCCCGCCGCATAGGAAGCACTGAGCAGGCCGGCCTGCGCCTTGCTCAGATCGAGGTCGTCGACATACCCCGGTAGAAGCGGAGCGATCGCCGCGAAGAAGGAGACGTCGAGGAAGACGATCGAACAGGCGAGGATCAGCAAACGCCGCACTGCACCATCCTGGCAAGGTCTCCGTCGTGCGGCCGCCCGAGGCTAGGCTAGCCTCGGCCCGCCACCGGAGGGGTGGCAGAGCGGTTGAATGCGGCGGCCTTGAAAGCCGTTGGGCGTCTTCGGGCGTCCCGTGGGTTCGAATCCCACCCCCTCCGCTTGACACCTGGGTTTCCGCATGATCAAGCGGATCTCAGGTGCTAAACGACCGTCTTCGGAGGCCGCTACTCCGACAGCCCGGCGGCTTGGAGTGCTTCCTCGGGGCTCGCATACATCTGCATCCGGACCTGCTCTCCGTCCTCCAACGTCCAGACCTGACCGAAGTGCATGTCGACCGGAACCCCGGTGGCCTTCGATCGCCCGCGCTGCCGAACGGTGGTCACGACCCGATCCCCGGCGTCGAGAAAATCCTCGGCCTCGATCTCCCAGTCCTCCCATGCCTTGTTCCATTCGCGGAGGAACTCCGTCGCGCCATCAACACCGGGGTACGTCTGCCGCTCCGGCCAGCCGCGAAACGTCGACATGTCCCAGACGAAGTCTTCGTTGCGGATCCCCGCAAGGAACTCTCCGGTTGCGATCCAGCGCTCCCAACCTCGCCGCACGATCTCCACGTTCTCCTGCGACATCGTGTGCGCAGTATCGCGGTCCTAGCCGCCGCGGCCACCCCTGACGAGCGACCTTGCCGCGGGCGGAGATCTCGAGCAGGGTTCCCACGTCGCTCAGCGTCGTCTCTGCGCCGCTGCGTCCGTGACCGAGAAAGTCGGCGCACCGCCACCTGATCAGCGAGGTCAACGACCTCGCGAACCCGATAGGCCCAGTCGCTGTAGGCCTCGTCGAGGTCGGCGTACAACTCGCGGATGCCTGCGTGGCCGATGTAGCGGTCGTTGATCCCGACGCCACCCATGCCACTCATTCGGATCTCGGCATCGGGTTCGTAGGCCATCACCACCAGCTCCACGTCGCTCCGGTTCATCGCCCCGAACCCCCGCCTCACAGCCCAGGTCAGCATTCTCTTCCTGAGATCCGAACCGGGCAGCGTGCGTCGAAGAGCGGCAGGGAGGAAGCCTGAGAGGACCGGCATCCTGGCCTGCAACTGATCGAGCAGGTCGCGATCCTGCTGCCCACGAGCTCGACGTTCTCCTGAGACATCGCAGGCAGTCTCGCTCGCCCGGTCGCAAGCCCGCTTCGCGATCCGCAGGCTTTGGGTTGGAACCGCAATGCGGTTGGCGGATACTGGGAAGACCATGTCGGAGAAGAACGTCGAGGTCATCCGCGAGCTGGTCGAGGCCTGGAACCAGCGCGACGAAGAGCTCGCGGCCGGCTACCTGACGACGGACATCGAGTGGGCGCCTGCCGGCCCAGCTGCGGTGGAACGTGTCGTCTACCGCGGCCGCGAGGAGTGCTCCAAGGGTTTTGCGTCGGTCTGGGAGACCTGGGAGGAGTTCCTCTTCGAGGAGGGCGAAATCCGTGACCTCGGTGACTCGGTGCTCTGGCTCGGAAGGGTCCACATGAGAGGAGGCTCGAGCCATCTCGAGCTCGATCAGGAGTTCGCGAATTACTTCCTGCTTCGCGACGGATTGATTGCACGCGCGACCGCCTTCCTCAGCTGGACGGAGGCCACGGGGGCCGCCGGCCTCGAGGAATAGTCAATGTCGCAGGCGAACGTCGAGCTGGCCGACCGGGGTGTTAGGGCGATCAACGAGACCTACCGAACCGGAGATCTGGCCCCCTGGCGTGGGCATGTGGAGGAGACGTGTGACGACGACCTCCTGATCGAAGCCACCAATGAAGCGTTCACCGAGGGGGAGTGGCGTGGCCACGACGGAGCCGTTGGTTTCGTCGCAAATCAGATGGAAGTTCTCGAGGACATGTGGCTGCGGGTCGACGAGCACACCGATGTCGCCGACGAGTGCCTCCTGCTCGCGGTCACCTTCGGCGGACGGGCTCGGCATACCGGCATCGAAGTTGAGTTGCACCCGTTCCATGTCCTCTTTATCCGCGAAGGCAAGGTCGTGCGCTGGATGATCTTCCAGGATCGAGACCAGGCCATGGAAGCGGCCGGCCTGGCGGATTAGGTATCTGCCGGCCGGGCCGGTGCGCCCGCCGGGGCAGGAAACGCCGCCGCGCGGCCGAACGAGCGGTGGATGGAGCAGACGCGGACGCCCCGTTTCGACGGCAGGCACATGGAGGCGCTTGCGGAGCGGATCAACGACTTCTTCGGCGTCGTCCTGATTCTGGTCGTCGCCACCTACGTCCTCGCGTCGCTTCTCCCGGACCGGGGCTGGTCGGCGGTGGCGATCTCGGCTACGGCGACGACCACTTCGATCTTCGCGCTCAGCGCCTCCGGCTCACGGCCGGTCTGGGTGCGGAGGGCACTCGCTGCGGCCCTCCTGGCGATCGGGCTGAACGTGATCGCGGCGATCACCGGCGACCGTGGCTGGCAGTCCGCGGCCTCGCTGATCATGGTCGTCCTGCTGGTGGTGTCGATGGCCAAGGTGCTGGCCACGGTGGTGACGACGCCGCGGATCAGCGTGCGCACGATCCTCGGGGCGGTCAGCGTCTACACCGCCATGGGGCTGCTCTTCACCTTCCTCTACGCGACGATCGACCGCCTTCAGGGCGGCATCTTCTTCAACGGGGTGCCCCACCCCGACGGCAGCGACTTCATCTTCTTCAGCTACACGACGCTGACCACGGTCGGCTACGGCGACCTGGTGCCGAAGGGGCAACCGGGACAGATGGTCTCTGGCCTGGAGATGCTGATCGGACAGATCTTCCTCGTCACACTGGTCGCCGGCCTGGTCAGCGGCTGGCGCCCGGGAGAGGCGCGCCGCCGCGGCCGAACCGCCGCAGCCGAAGACGTCTAGCCGGACGCGTCGCGGATCAGTTCGGCAGCCTTTTCGGCGATCATCACCGTCGGGGCGTGGGTGTTGCCACCGGTGATCACCGGCATCACCGAGGCGTCGGCGACCCGAAGGGCCTCGATGCCGCGGACCCGCAGCCGTGGATCGAGGACGGCCGCATCGTCGCTGCCCATGCGGCAGGTTCCGACCGGGTGGTAGAGCAGCTCGGTCTCGCGCCGCAGGAAGGCCTCGACCTCCTCGTCGCTCTCGGCCTCCTCGGCGGGGCTCAGCTCGCGGCCGCGGACCGCGGCGAGCGGCTCGGTGGCGGCGATCCCCCGGAGGCGGCGGAAGCCGGCGAGCATCGCTGCCATGTCCTCGGGCTCGGTGAGGTGGTTCCCGATCAATTGAGGTTTTCCAAGCGGGTCGGCGGAGCGGAGGCGCAGGCGACCGCGTGATCGGGGCGCGATCAGGGTCGCGGCGAGGGCGAAGGCGTGGCCATCGTGGTCGTCGAAGCCGTGGTCGTGGTAGTAGGCCGGCCCGAAGAGGAGCTGGAGGTCGGCGGCGGGCAGCCCCGGGCGGGAGCGGACGAAGGCCATCGCCTCACCGACGTTCGAGGTCAGCGGCCCGCTGCGGCGGATCAGCCACTCCGCCAGCGCCTTCGGCCGCTCCGCGTCGGCGAGGCTCTCGGGCACGGTGGACTCGTAATTGAGCAGGCGCCATAAGGCTGATGGATGGCAATCTGTGATGAAACAATG
>JBBRHQ010000244.1:0-4401 GCA_038222365.1 Solirubrobacterales bacterium | reverse complement strand
ACCCTCGCCGCGACGGCGATCGCCACCGCGGCGCTGCTCGCCCCGGGGGCGGGCGCCCAGAGCACCGCCACGGCCTCGAAGGCCTGCAGCATCAAAGGCCACGAGCGCGATTACGGCAAGAACATGTACCTGACCTCGCTCGCGGTGCGCCACACCTCCTGCCGCACCGGCCGCAAGGTCGTCAAGGGCTACACCAAGTGCCGCTACAAGCACGGCGGGCTGAACGGCCGCTGCCATAGCCGGATCAAGCGCTACAAGTGCGGCGAGAGCAAGCGCACTTTGAACCCCCACATCCAATACAGCGTCAGCGTCTCCTGTCGGCACGGCTCGCACAAGGTCAAGTTCTCCTACACCCAGCAGGTCTGATTCTGCGACACCGCCAGCGTGACCGAGCCGGGGTGACACCTCCCGCCCCGATCGGGGAGACTCCATGCGCCTCGTGACCCTCAGAAACAGTCTCGCAATCGCAGCCGGCGCGGCGAGCGTCGGCGTCATCCTTGCGGTGATCGCCGGAGCCAGCGATGGCGCCCGCCCGGCGCAGTCATCCGCGGGGGCGAAGATCAGCTTCCACGCCCCGAGCCTCTATCCGCATTTCGAGACGGGACGGCACTACTACGTTGCCAAGTGCAAGCACGGCTCGGTCAAAGTGGCGATGCGTGCGGCGCGCCCGATCCGGATCTCGGCCGGTGGCTCGCGACCGCGCTCGGGGCGGACCCACGTCCGGCTCGGGGTCGAACCGGGCCAGAACTTCAGGGTGAGGGTGATCCGGGGCCACAAGAAGCGCTCCTACGAGGTCCGCTGCCTGCCGCGCCGCTTCCCGAAGTGGCATTTCCAGCGGCTGAAGGCAAAGGCGCCCGCCCCGGGGCTGATCGCGCTCGGCTCGCGGGCCGCGAAGGGGATCCCTCCCTGGGTGGCGGTCTTCGACAGCTCCGGTACTCCGCGCTGGTGGTACAGCTCTAAGACCAGGCCGATCAACGCCCAGGTCCTGCGCGGCGGAACCATCGCCTGGTCGCGCGCCTTCGGTGACGGCTACGGTCGCGATCCGCGCCAGGCCCAGGAGATTCACGCGCTCTCGGGCAGGCTTCTCCAGGTGCTGCGGCCCCGCAAGGGGAGAATCTCCGATCCGCACGAGCTGACCCAGGAGTCCGACCGCGATTTCCTGGTCGAGAGCTACGTGCCCCACGCGCCGGTCGACCTGAGTGCCTACGGTGGGCCGAAGCGGGCGGCGATCGTCTACCCGGAGATCCAGGAGCTCTCACGCCACGGCCGCCTGCTGCGGCGCTGGAGCCTGCTCCACAAGATCGCTCTGAGCGACACCTCCGAGCGCTGGTGGAGCATCATCCTCGGCAATCCGCGGCGCCGGCTCGGCGGCCTGCCGACCTACGACGTCGTCCACGTCAACGCGATCGATCCCTGGGGGCACGAGCTGGTGGTCTCGACCCGCCACACCAATGCGATCTTCGGCTTCTCCCGCGCCAGCGGCAAGATCCGCTGGAAGCTCGGCGGGACGCCGACGCCCCAGTCCCTCGATATGTCGGGCGGTCCCTACTCGGCCGACCAGCTGTTCGGCGGCGAGCACGACGTCAGGGTCTACAAGAACGGCGCCCTCAGCGTCTTCGACAACGGCACCCGCTGGTCCCGAGCTCCTCGAGGAGTCGTCTACAGGCTGAACCTGAAGAAGCGGACCGCGAGGTACGTCGGGGAGCTGGTCGATCCGCGCGCCCACAAGGGCAACTGCTGCGGCTCGGTGCGGGCGATTCCTGGTGGATGGCTGGTCGGGTTCGGCGACACGACCCTGGTCTCTGCCTTCAACAACCGCCGCCAGGTCGCCTGGAGGCTGTGGTGGGGCAACTCCTACCGTGCCGTACCGGTGCCGCGGGGCAGGGTGACGATGCACCAGCTCGACCGCGGCCTGGAAAAGATGGAGCCGCGCTAGGCCCTGCTCAGGGGAGCCTGTTCAGCAGCACCCGCCCGAGCAGCCGGTATCCGGTGACCGAAGGGTGGACCTTGTCGGCGTTGTCGCCGGCGGCGAAGCGACCCGGGTTGCCGTGGTTGCTGAGAGCTCGGAAGAAGGGGACGATCTCGACCCTCTTCTGGGCCCCGACCCCCCGGATGGCCCGGTTGAGGCGCCGCACCTTCGCCGCCTGGGCCGGCGTCGTCTTCTCAATCGGCAGCACGTCGGCGAGCAGGACCCTGCCGACCCCCGCCTGTCTGGCGCTCGAGACCATGCCCCGCAGATTGGCGGCCGCGACGCCCACCTGCTCGATCGGGCTGTGCGGCAAGTCCCCCTTGTAGGCCTGGAGCAAGTCGTTGGTGCCGCCCTGGATCAGCAGCACGTCGGCTTTCCGGGCGCAGCCGTCGAGCCGCTCCGCGATCTCATCGGTGCGCTCGCCGGGGACTCCGCAGTTTCGGAAGCGAAGCCTCGGCTCGAGGCGATCGGCCCAGTACTGATACTGGCTGCGCGGGGTCGTGTGCCGGTGCCAGTTGCGCCGCAACCAGGCCCGCCACTTCGGATCGGGATCCCACCGCGGCCAGCCGGCGGTGATCGAGTCCCCGAGGGTTGCCACCAGGGGCCCGCGCCGCGCCGCGGCGCTACCCGAGCTCTGCGAGGCACCGCCGTTGCCGAGCGCCAGCGCGACGACGCAACAGGCCGCGACGGCGAGAGCGCCGAGGCAGATGAAAAATTTCGTCATCACTCCCTCACCGGCCGCGGAAGTGTAGCCTGAGCGAGGACGATCGCCGGCTTGGCGCGGCGAGGATGCGCAGGGAGCGCCGGCGGGGACTGGACAGGAGGAATGATGCGGACCGGCAAGTGGATGGGTGTGCGACTGGCGATCGCGGCTGCAACGATCGGGCTGGGCGCCGCCGTGGCGGCGCCGGCGGCGAGCGCAGGGTCCCTGGTCAGGTTCGACCGGATCCAAGGCGTCGACTCTTCCGGCACCCCTGCCAGGTACGACAAGGTCGGCATCCTCAAGACCGGGCCCCGCAGGGCCCCCAACATCCTCGTCCTCAACCCCGGCACCTCCGCCAGCGCCGCCTACTTCGAACCGCTGGCGAAGACGATCGTCTCAAAGACTCGGGGCTGGCAAGTGTGGTCGGTCGAGCGCCGCGAGAACCTGCTCGAGGACCAGTCGGTGTTCAACAAAGCCAAGGCCGGTAAGGCGACGACGAAGCAGGTGTTCGACTACTACCTCGGCTGGCTAGCCGATTCGAGCATCACCAAGCACTTCCAGTTGATCCCCGACGCCGACGTCGCCTATGCGAAGAACTGGGGGATGAAGGTCGAGATCGGCGACCTGCACCGCGTCGTTCGACGGGCGCAGGCGCATGGGCGCCACGTGGTCGTCGGCGGCCACTCCCTGGGCGGCTCGATCACCACCGCCTACGCGACCTGGGACTTCAACGGCAAGCCGGGGGCGAAGGGGCTCTCCGGCCTCGTCTACATCGACGGTGGAAGTGGGCCGACGCCCTCATTCGACGCCGCCGGGGCAACCCAGTCGCTGAACAACCTGATGGATCCCTCCGCCTCGCCGTGGCTGGTGTTCGGCGGGATCCCGTCGCCGTTCACCGGCCTCTTCAACACCGCGGGGGCGCTGGGTGAAATCATCGCCCCCGACGAGGTCTCCCTTGCGTACAGCTTCCCGCTGCTGCCGGCGGACCTGAAGCCTCCGGTGCTGCCGAGCAACGAGGGTCAATACGGCTATGCGCTCGACACCGAGACCTCGCCGCCGGGCCTGGCCGCCGCCCAGGCGCACCTCGGGCACCTCGCGGCGAGCGGCAGCCCCCGCGGCTGGGTGCGGGGGGGCGAGCTGACCCCGATCCGGCGATACGCGAAGGCCTTTGGCGGTTGGGGGCTGAAGAGCCTCGACGGCACGGCCTGGTATCACCCGCTTCGATTGACGATCGACGCCGGCGCTGTTGCTGCCGGCAACCCCAACCCGGCGCAGAAGGTGCTCAAGGTGCGGGCGACCCACGGCGACGATCTCTCGCCGAAGCTGCGGATCTACGCTTTCGGCGCGGCCCTGGGCGGTCAACGGGTGCTCGACGGGGCCAAGGTCCTGGCCGAGCAGTCAGGCATCCCGAAGCGCCATCTGACCCTGGTGGACCGCCACGCGACCTACGCGCACAACGACCCCAACACGGCGGCGCCGAAGAACGCCTTCGTCAACCACCTGATCCCCTTCCTGCGGGGAATCGCCAACCGCTAGAAGCGACGGGCGGGGGTGGGACCTTTGAGCCGCCTATATGGCGGTCAAAAGGTCCCAACTCTCCGGATCAGTGCTCGGCCGGGATCGATTTGCTCGAATCCGGCAGGCAGCCCGGAATCTTGCCGGCGCGGGCATAGAACTTGCCGGGCCGGAAGCCGGTGTTGCCGGTGGACCACATGTAGCGGTCGCCGTT
>JBBRHQ010000243.1:0-4401 GCA_038222365.1 Solirubrobacterales bacterium | reverse complement strand
GACGCCCGCACCCCGGTTTGGCTGGATGAATTCGGTTGGGGCTCGGGGGACCGCTACAGCTTCGACAAGGGCCCCGAGGGGCAGAGGACGACTCTTGTGGACGCCTACGACCTGCTGATTCAGAATCAGCGCCGCTGGAGGATCGGCCGCACCTACTGGTTCTCCTGGGAGGACGACCCGCCCCCCACCTGCTACTACTGTTCGACCTCGGGCCTGTTCACCGTCAACCTGACGCCGAAGCCCGCCTGGTACGGATACGTCCAGGTGGCCGGCGGCCGGCCCTGATCGGCGCCTAGCGGGAAGGTCCGCTTTAGCGGACGAACGCAACCCTTCTGCTCTCTTCTGACGATGCAGCGCAGGGTATAGAAGGGAGGCTGGCGATGGGAGTTGACTCGCCTTTCCCCAGATGAGAATCTGGCCCCTCCAGCGGTCGCCTGATGGGCGTGGCGCCAATCTCAAAAGAAAGGCCCCGATGAGGATGCGGACGCATTTCCTACTGGCTCTCGCCTCGGGCGTGTTCGTATTGGGGGTGGCTGCCGGGCCCGCCTGGGCGCAGGCGCCGCCCAATGACACCTTCGAGCAGGCCACCAAGATCCACGCCCTGCCGTTCTCGCAGACGCTCGACACGAGCGAGGCGACAACCGACTCAACCGACGCCGAAGCGTTGGCAGCCTGTGGGATTTCGGTCTCCGGCACCGCAACGGTCTGGTACGAGTTCACGCCCTCCATCGATCAGAGCCTCGTCATTTCGACGTCCGGATCCACCAACTACACCACCGGTGTGGCTGTGCTGACAGGGTCACCTGGCAGCCTGTCGGCAGTCACCTGCTTCAGCGGCATCGGGAGCTTCTCGGCGAAAGC
The DNA here is from genome assembly GCA_038222365.1 of Solirubrobacterales bacterium. GTDB lineage: Bacteria > Actinomycetota > Thermoleophilia > Solirubrobacterales > 70-9 > JBBRHQ01. Next base: position 3,540 of record JBBRHQ010000243.1, on the reverse strand, counting down.
GGGTCAGACCTACCACATCGTCGTGGCCGACACCGGCGGAGGCAGCGGCGGCACGCTGAACCTTTCCGTCGAGGCATCGCCGGGGGTCGAACTCAGCGTCGATCGCTTCGGCCAGTTCGACCCCGAGACGGGGGTCGTAACCCTCACCGGCACGCTCACATGCCCGAGTGGGTTCTCGGGCACCGTCTCCGGGAGCCTGACCCAGCAGCAGGGCGACCAGACCACGACCGGTACAAACATTCGGGCCATCAACGTTCCCTGCAACGGCGCTCCCCAGCAGTGGTCGGGCGCATTCCCGTCGTTTGACGGCAAGTTCGAAGGTGGCCCCGCCGACGCGTCGGTAGACGCCGTCGTCTGCCTTACCGGCGGCTGCCTCGCCGATCACGCCGACCAAAGCCTCATCCTCCGCGGGCCTCTGCCGGCCACCGCGGAGCAGTGCAAGAACGGCGGCTGGCAGCAATTCGGCTTCAAGAGCCCGGTCCGGTGCGTGATATTCGTGATCCAGAGCAGGATCTGCGATGCGCTGGAGCGTCACGGCATCCACTTGAGGATCTGCCCTCCGATGCCTCCTCGGCGAGATTGAGCGGCCGGTCGGCTGACTGCATGTTTCACGATGGCTTCGGCTTCCTAAGCCGACGCGCCCGACAGGATTCGAACCTGTGACCTCGTGCTCCGGAGGCACGCGCTCTATCCAGCTGAGCTACGGGCGCTGACGGGGCAAGTCTAGAGCGGCGATAATCCGCCGGCGACGGCGGGCGAGAACCTCGAGGTCGTGCGGAGCGGTTACGAGATGTTCGCCCGCGGCGATCTCGATGGCGTTCTCGCCCTCTGCGACGAGGAGATCGAGCTGGTCGCGTTCGACCCGGCGCCGACCGGCTCTCACGGTCGCGACGGGGTGGGGAGTTCCTCGGCGGGTTGTTCGGCTCCTTCGACGAGTTCCGGCTGGAGCCGGAGCGGTTCATCGAGGAGGGCGAACGGGTCCTCGTCCTGCTCCGCAACCGGGCCAGGACGGGGGAGATCGAGGTGGACCAGCGGGGCGGGCACCTGTGGACGATGCGTGAGGGCCGGGCGGCCCGCATGGCGGTCTACCAGGACCAGCGTCGGGCGTTGGAGGCGATCGGCGCCGAGTAGTCCGGGGACCCCGCCCGGCTCTAGGCTCCAACGGATGGACCTCTCCGTCGCCTTCCTCGGCACCGGCGGCTCGGTGCCGACCGCGCGCCGGGCCACCGCCAGCCTGCTCATCGCCCGCGGCGGCGAGCGTCTGATGTTCGATTGCGGAGAGGGGACCCAACGCCAGATGCAGCGCTCGCTGGGGCTGGTCCAGGTAAATGAGATCTACCTGACCCATTTCCACGCGGACCATTTCCTTGGTTTGCCCGGGCTGATCAAGACCTATGACCTCACCGAGCGCGAAAGGCCCCTGAGGATCTATGGCCCTCCCGGGCTGGGCGATCTCTTCGAGGTGCTGCGACCGATCCTCGGCCGCAGCCGCTTCGAGATCTCCCTGGTCGAGGTCGAGCCCGGCGAGGTCGTCGCTCACGAGGGCTACGCGATTTGCGCCTTTGAGGTCGAGCACCGGGTCAGGGCCTGCGGCTACTCGCTGGTCGAGGAGGAGCGCCCCGGCCGCTTCGATGCCGAGGCGGCGATCCGCCTCGGCGTCCCCGAGGGCCCGGCTTTCGGCGCGCTGCAGCGTGGCGAGAGCGTCGAGGGCAACTCGGGGACGGTCACCCCGGATCACGTGATGGGGGGGACGCGCAGCGGGCGAACGGTGGTGATCAGCGGCGACACGGCGCCCTGCCACTCGACCGCCGACGCAGCCCGCGGGGCCGAGTTGCTGATCCACGACGCCAGCTTCGCCGAGGAGGAGGTCCAGCGGGCGGCCGAGACCGGCCACTCGACCGCCGGCCAGGCGGCGGCGCTGGCCCGGGAGGCTGAGGTGGGGATGCTCGCCCTGGTCCATATCTCCTCCCGCTACCACGTGGGCGCGGTGCTCGAGGAGGCCAGGGAGGTGTTCCGCAACAGCGTCGCGCCGCGCGACTTCGACCTGGTCGAGCTCCCGTTCCCCGAGCGCGGCGAGCCGCTGCTGGTCCCGAACGGCGCCAGGGACCGCAGCGAGGCCGTGGCGGAGGCTGAGCCCGGCGGTCGCCGCTGAGCGCGCTGCTAGGCTTGCCGCGTCTGTTCCTTTAACCCGGTCCAGCGAGGCCAGCAAGGAGCGAGTTTTGAGCGAGACGGTCGTGCTCGAGCGCGACGACGTGAGGCGAACACTGCGGCGGATCGCCCACGAGATCGTCGAGAAGAATCCCGATCCGGCCGCCGTGGCGGTGGTCGGCATCCACACTCGCGGGGCTGTCCTCGCCGCCCGCCTGCACGCGATCCTCGGTGAGCTGATCGGGCCGGGGGCCGAGATCCCGCTCGGCGACATCGACATCTCCTTCTACCGCGACGACATCGGCTCTCGGGGCCCCGGCGGGCAGCCGGTCGTCCACGCCTCCCACCTTGACTTCGACCTCTCCGGCCTCACCGTGGTCCTCGTCGATGACGTCCTCTTCACCGGTCGCACCGTCCGCGCCGCGGTCGAGGCGCTCTTCGACTACGGGCGCCCGGAACGAGTCCAGCTGGCGGTCCTCTGCGACCGCGGCCACCGCGAGCTGCCGATCCGCCCCGACTACGTCGGCAAGAACCTTCCGACCGCCCGCGGCCAGCGGGTCAACGTGCGGCTCGAGGAGACCGACGGGGCGGAGATGGTGACGATCAGCGGCGAGATCGGCTCCAGCAACGGAGCCGGCGACACCACCGGGTCAAAGGCGGGCACCGGCGAGGAGGGAAGCGGAGAATGAGGCATCTGCTGAGCATCGAGCAGCTCTCGCGCGAGGAGATTGAGGCGATCCTGGAGCGGGCCGAGAGCTTCGCGGAGGTGGGGCGGCGCGACATCAAGAAGGTGCCGACCCTGCGCGGCAGGACGATCGTCAGCCTCTTCTACGAGTCGAGCACCCGGACCAGCTCCTCCTTCGAGCTGGCCGCGAAGCGGCTCTCGGCCGACCTGGTCGCGGTCAAGGCCGCCGGCTCCTCGGTCGAGAAGGGCGAGTCCCTGAAGGACACGGTCGCCACCCTTTCCGCCTATGACCCGGCGGCGATCGTCATTCGCCATCCCCACGCCGGGGCTGCGCAGCTGGTCGCCGGCTGGACCGAGGCCGCCGTCATCAACGCCGGCGACGGCAAGCACGAGCACCCCAGCCAGGCGCTGCTCGACGTCTTCACCCTGCGCCGCAGGGTCGGCTCGCTCGAGGGCCGGCGTATCTGGATCGTCGGCGACGTCCTCCACAGCCGGGTCGCCCGCTCGAACCTGATCGCCTTCCAGCGGATGGGAGCGGTGGTCACCCTCTGCGGGCCGCCGACCCTGATCCCGCGCGGGATCGAGGCGACGGGATGCGAAATCGCCCACTCGATCGACGGCATCGGCGAGGCCGACGTGATCTCCGCCCTCCGGATGCAGAACGAGCGGATGAGCGGTGCCTTCGTGCCGTCGATCGAGTGGGCGAT
>JBBRHQ010000242.1:0-4428 GCA_038222365.1 Solirubrobacterales bacterium | reverse complement strand
GGCGAGGCGGAGATGCGCCGCCGGGTCTCCGAGGCCGGCTGCTGGGCGATCTGCCGCCACCACGGGCGCTTCCCGGCCGCGCTGCGAGAGCAGGCCGACGGGCCGCGGTCGCTGATCTGCCGCGGCGATCCGGCCCTCCTGGAGCGGCTCGACGGTGAGGGCGTGGTGACGATCGTCGGCTCGCGGCGGGCCAGTGGCTACGGGCGGGAGACCGCTCGCACCCTGGCGGCGGAGCTGGCGGGCACCGGCCTCGCGGTGGTCAGCGGGATGGCCTACGGGATCGACGCCTCCGTTCATCGCGGCGCGCTGGCTCGAGGCCTCACCGTCGCCGTGCTCGGTGGCGGCGCCGACGTCGCCTACCCCGCCGCCAATCGGGCGCTACACCGGCGGATCTGCGAGCTGGGACTGGTGATCTCCGAGCTGGCGCCGGGCGCGACGCCCTGGCGCTGGAGCTTTCCCGCCCGCAACCGGATCATGGCTGGGCTGGGCCGGATGACGATCGTGGTCGAGGCCGCGAAGCGATCCGGCTCGCTGATCACCGCGGAGATGGCGAGCGAGGGAGGGCGCGACGTCGGCGCGGTGCCGGGCCCGGTCAGCTCGAGGGCGTCGGCCGGCACCAACGAGCTGCTGGCCCGCGGCGCCTGTGTGGTCCGCGACGCCCAGGACGTCCTCGACGCGATGCTGGGGCCCGGCGCAGTCTCGGTCCGGCGGAGCGGCCCTCCGCTGAGCGCGGGGCTGGCGAGGATGCTCGCCGGGCTGGAGCGAGCCGGCACCCCCGACTCCCTCGCCTCCGAGCTCGGTGTCTCCGGAGCATCGGTCGCCGAGGCCCTGGCCCGGCTCGAGCTGCTCGGTTACGTCAGCTGCTCGGCGCTCGGCGTCTACACTCGCACGGCGCTTGCTCCTCCCTATGCTGCGCGGCGATGATCCCCGCCGTGCTCTCGATCGCCGGCTCGGACTCCGGCGGGGGCGCCGGAATCCAGGCCGACCTGAAGGCCTTCGCGCGCTGCGGGGTCCACGGGATGACCGCGGTCACGGCGCTGACCGCGCAGAACACGGTTGGGGTCAGTGCGGTCGAGCAGGTCCCGGCGGCGATGATCATCGAGCAGGTCCGGGCCGTCGCCTCCGACATCGGCGTCGACGCGGTCAAGGTCGGGATGCTGGGGACAGTGGAGACGGTCAGGGCGGTGGTCGAGGCGATCGGGCTGCTCGGCGACGCGCCGGTCGTCGTCGACCCGGTGATGGTCGCCGAGAGCGGCGCGGTCCTCCTCGACGCGGACGCCCGCGCCGCCCTGCGCGTCGAGCTGCTCCCGCTCGCCGCCGTCGCCACCCCCAACATCCTCGAGGCGCGGGCGCTGTGCGGGGCTGACGAGGACGCCGATCAGGAGAGCCTGGCGCGCCGCGTTCAGGTGCTCGGCCCGGCGGCCGTGGTCGTCACCGGGGGCCACGGCCGCGGCGAGCTGGCGGATCTCTTCTTTGACGGCACCGAGGCGGTGAGGATTCCGGTGACCGAGTTCCCCCCCGGCGCCGCGCACGGGTCAGGCTGCACCCACTCCTCCGCGCTGGCCGCGCTTCTGGCCCGCGGCGCGGGCCCGCTGGAGGCGGCGCGCGGGGCAGCGGCGATCGCCTCGGAGGCGGTCGGCCGCGGCCTTCGCTCGATCGGCGCGGGGCCCGGCCCGGTCGACGCCCTCGGTCGGCAATAATGGGGCAATGAGGTTCGTCCGCATGAAACCCGGGCACGGCGATGTCCTCCTGGCCGAGGGCGACGTCGAGCTGGCCGAGGACGAGCGGCGGCTGGTCGAGGAGTTCCGCTGCCAGCTCGACCAGGGCATGTGGGCGGCGGTCCCCGGCAGCGACGCCGGCGGTCGCCACGAGGCGGCGATGGTCCGCAGCTTCGAGGAGATCCCGCGTGATGCCGAGCGGGTGATCTTCTTCCCACGAGCTGCCGGCGGCTGAGCCGTGCCGGTCTTGGCCGCGGCGATCGTTCTGGCCCTCGCCTGCCTCGGCGCGGTCGCCTTCACGCCGGACCTGCGCCGGGCGCTGCGCCGCCGCCGTGCGCGTCTGGGTCGGCCCCGCCCCTACACGTTTGACCCGGGCCGCGAGCGCCGCGCCGAGGTAAAGGCGCGCCGGCTGCTTCGCTCGGTGGTCGGGGAGGACGCCTTCGCGATGTACTCCGAGTTGGGCTTCATCCGGGTCGGCGGCGGGCACGGCGGATACGGATATCTGCTCTACCCCCACCGCTCGATCATCGCCTTCGACCAACGCAGCGGGGCGCTTCTCAACGAGTACTGCGTCGGCTTCCCCGACTCGAGCGATCCGGCCTCCGGGAGCCGGCTGCCGGACTCCGACGACGTGCTGGCCAAGTGGATGGCGCTGCGCGGCGACGAGCGCCGGCTGATCGCCGACGCCAACATGCACCTGCCCGGCCGCCACGTCGACCCCGGACAGGTGCAGCGCGACCTGCTCCGGCTGCGGGCATGGGAGGGCCAGCGCCGGCGAGCAGCCCAATAGGCTGGGCACGATGAGCGAGAACGGATCATCGAAGGCCACCAGCCTGCCGCGCCCGCGCTCGGCGGCTGTCTTCGATGGGCCCGACCGGGCGCATTCACGCGCCTACATGAAGGGTGTCGGCTTCGACGACGAAGCGCTCAGCCGGCCGACGATCGGCATCGCCAACACCTGGGCCGAGGCCAACTCCTGCAACTTTCACCTACGTGGCCTCGCCGAGCACGTCAAGCGCGGCGTTCGCGCCGCCGGCGGCACCCCGATGGAGTTCAACACGGTCGCGATCTCCGACGGGATCACCATGGGCACCCAGGGCATGAAGGCCTCACTGGTCAGCCGCGAGGTGATCGCCGACTCGATCGAGTTGATGGCACGCGGCTACCAGTTCGACGCGATCGTCGCGCTTTGCGCCTGCGACAAGACGATTCCCGGCTGCGCGATGGCGCTGGCCAGGCTCGACATTCCCTCGGTGGTCCTCTATGGGGGCTCGATCGCGCCCGGGCACTGGCATGGCCGTGACGTGACCATCCTCGACATCTTCGAGGCGATGGGGGCGCACAACGCGGGCGAGATCAGCGACGAGGAGCTGAGCGAGCTGGAGGCGGTCGCTAGCCCCGGCGCCGGCGCATGCGGCGGCCAGTTCACCGCCAACACGATGGCCTGTGCCTTCGAGGCGCTCGGCGTCAGCGCCGGCGGCTCGGCGATGGTGCCGGCGGAGGACGACGAGAAGACCACGGTTGCGGAGAAGATCGGCGAGCTGGTGATCAGGGTGCTCAGCGAGGACATCCGGCCCAGCAAGGTGATCACCCGCGACTCGCTCGAGAACTCCATCGCCTGCGTCTGCGCCTCGGGAGGCTCGACCAACGCGGTGCTTCACCTGATCGCCCTTGCCCGCGAGCTCGGGATCGAGCTGACGATGGACGACTTCGAGCGGATATCCCGGGAGACGCCGCTCTATGCCGACCTCAAGCCGGGGGGGCGGTTCGTCGCCACCGACCTCTACGCAGCCGGTGGCGTGCAGGTGATCCTCAAACGCCTCGCCGGCAGGGGCATCCTGCACGAGGACGCCCTGACGGTCACCGGGCGCACGATCGGCGAGGAGGCCGAGGCAGCCACCGAGGCCCCGGGCCAGGAGGTTGTTCGGCCGCTCGAAGATCCACTCAAGCCCGAGGGGGGCCTGGCGATCCTCAGCGGCAACCTCGCACCGGATGGAGCGGTGGTGAAGGTCGCCGGTACCGAGCGCCGGAGCCAGACCGGCCCGGCCCGGGTCTTCGAGTCCGAGGAGGAATGTTTCCGGGCGGTCAAGGCCCAGCAGATCAACGAGGGCGACATCGTCGTGATCCGCAACGAGGGGCCCGCCGGCGGCCCCGGCATGCGGGAGATGCTCCAGGTGACGGCGGCGATCGTCGGCGAGGGCCTCGGCCAAAGCGTCGCAATGGTCACCGACGGGCGCTTCTCCGGCGCGACTCGCGGCCTGATGGTCGGGCACGTCGCCCCCGAGGCGGCGAAGGGCGGCCCGATCGCCGCGATTGGAGAGGGCGATGAGATCACGGTGGACATCGACTCCCGCAGCCTCACGGTCGACCTCAGCGAGGAGGAGGTCACCGAGCGGGTCGCCGCCTACGAGTCGCCGCCCTCGCCCTTCGGCCCGGGGGTGATGGCCAAGTACGCGGCCATCGTCTCCAGCGCCTCGGAGGGCGCGGTCACGGGCTAGATACTTGATTCCTTATTGCCGCACCCACGGCTGACAGCGCAGACCGGCGCCCGATCACCACCCATGGCCTGTGCAGGTAGCGCTGCTACCTGCTTCGACCACGTGCGGCGCCCGGCTTGGCCTGCGCTCCCCCGCGGGCACGTCAATTCGGAATCAACCATCTAGTTCCTCGAGAAAGTCGTCGAGCACCCGGTTGAAGCGCAAGGGGCGCT
>JBBRHQ010000241.1:0-4440 GCA_038222365.1 Solirubrobacterales bacterium | reverse complement strand
GCCAGGTCGCCTACCTCACCTCGCTGCGCCAGATCGGGACGGCCCGGGCCGAACGGCTGGTCGACGAGCATGGCGAGGACGTGCTGCAGGTGATCGCATAAGACACCCAGATTGTCTTAATCTCTCTTAGCGGGGTCAGCGAGCGCCAGGCAGAAGCTGCCGCAGAATCCTGGTACGCGAGCCGCGCCGTGCGCGACCTCCATGTCCGCCTCGCCCCCCACGGCCTCGCCCACCTGGCGGCGCCGATCCACGCCCGCTACGGCGCCGAGGCGATGCGAGTCCTGCACGAGAACCCCTACACCCTGACCGAGGTCGACGGGGTCGGCTTCGCCCGCGCCGACGCGATCGCGCTGGCCGCAGACGTGCCGCCGGAGTCCGACCGCCGCTCCCAGGCGGCCGCCGCCTATCTCCTCGGCGAGGCGGAGCGCCAGGGGCACACCTACCTGCCGCTGGGTGAGCTGCACCGCCGCACCGCCGAGCTGCTCGGGACCGACTCCGATCCCGAGGTGTTAAGCGGCGCTCCAGGTTTGCTGCTGGTGGGCGATTGCCTCTACCGGGAGCCGACCCATGCCTCCGAGGTGGCCTGCGCGCAGACGCTGCGTGCCCGCGCCGGCGCCCCCGCGACGATCGAGCACTCGCCCGGCGAGGAGCCCCGTGACAACCTCACTGCCGGGCAGTGGGAGGCGGTCGCCGGCGCCTTCGCCTCCCGTCTCTCGGTGATCACCGGCGGCCCGGGGGTCGGCAAGACCGTCTGCACCCGGGCGATCGTCGCCGAGGCGGCGGCCGCCGGGGTCAGGGTGGCGCTCTGCGCTCCCACCGGCCGAGCCGCCCGCCGGCTGGAGGAGGCGACCGGGCACAGCGCGATGACGATCCACCGGATGATCGAGTGGATGCCCGGCCGCGAGCCGCGCTTCCGCAGCGGGCATCCGCTGCCGGCGCAGCTGGTCGTGGTCGACGAGTCCTCGATGCTCAACCTGCGGTTGGCCGAGGTGCTGCTCGGGGCGCTGGCCGAGTCCACCCATGTCGTTTTCGTCGGCGACGCGGACCAGCTGCCCCCGATCGGCGCCGGCAAGCCCTTCGACGACCTGATCGCCGCGGGGATCGTCCCGGTCACCCGCCTTCGCCACATCTTCCGCCAGGCGGCGCGCTCGATGATCACCACCGCGGCACACGCGATCAACGAGGGCCGGGCGCCCGCCCTGGAGCCGGAGGCGGGCCAGGAGCGCGACTTTTACTTTCTCGAGCGCCGGACGGCGGAGCGGGCGGCCGACGCCGTGGTCGAGGTGGTCTCCGGGCGGGTCGCCGAGGGCCTCGGCTTCGACCCGATCCGCGAGGTCCAGGTGCTGGCCCCGATCTACCGCTCCGCGGTCGGGATCGACGCGCTGAACGAGCGCCTCAGGGACCGGCTAAACCCCAGCGGCCCGCTGGCGCTCAACGAGCGCTTCCGGATCGGCGACCGCCTGATCCAAACGCGCAACGCGCACGAGCTGGGGTTGATGAACGGCTCGATCTGCTTCCTGGTCTCCGATGATCCCGAAGAGGAGGCGATCGTCCTCGAGACCGATGAGGGCGCGACGCTGGTCGTCCCCTACGAGGAGACCGCGACCCTGCGCCTCGCCTACGCGATTTCGGTCCACAAGTCCCAGGGCTGTGAGGTGCCCGTCGTGGTCTGCGTCTGCCACCGCGCGCACTCGCGGATGCTGAGCAGGCCGCTGCTCTATACGGCGATCACGCGCGCGCGGAGCGCCTGTGTGCTGGTCGGCGATCGGAACGCGCTGGAGATCGCGGTGAAGCGCGACGACGGTGGCCGGCGACACTCCGGGCTGAGGGAGCGGCTGGGGGCTTAACCCTCGGGCGCCGTTTCCTGGAGCCGACCACGGCCAGCACCTCGTGTGCGACCAGCCTCGCGTAGGCGTGCGCGCCCTGCGGGGTCAGGTGGATTCCGTCCCAGGTGTAGCCGCTCCGCCCGGCGATCGCGTGCCAGTTGATCAGAGAGGTCCGGCGCCAGTGCTTGGCCGCCTCCAGCAGGACGGAGTTGGACTCCCCTTCCCAGCTGACCGGGGCCTCGTCATTGATCAGGAAGAGGTGGCTGCTCAACCTACGGCTGTAGTGGTGGAAGGCGGCCAGGTCATCGGAGTAGAGCGGCCCGTTGTTTCCCATCTGGATCACCAGGGCGTCGGGGTGGCGGTGGCGGGCCCGCAGCTTATGGACGAGCTTGACGAAGTCCTTGGCCTGGCGACCGAGCCTGGCGTTCATCGAGAAGCGCGGCCCGAGCCGCCTGGCGAGCTGATCGCGAGCGCCGATCATCACCGAGTCGCCGATCGCGATGATCCGCGGCGGCTTGCCACGGAGGCGAGCGTCCTCGCGCCGGTGGTAGCTGACCTTGACCACCGCCAAGGTCCGGGTCGAGGCGGCCGCCGCGTCCTGCCCCAGGTGTCCGGTGCCGGTGGAGACCATCCCGCTCCACCCGATCAGCACGACGACGACCAGCACCCCGGCGGCCAGAACCGGCCTTGTAAGCCTGCCCCAGCCGCGGGGCAGCTTCGGCAGCCGCCCGCCGCTGGCGAAGGGTCGCTCGACGTAGCGGTAGGAGAGATCGGAGAGCGCCAGCACGGCCAGCAGCTGTAGCGGGATCAGCACCCCCTTCGGCATCGAGACGTCGATCCCGGGACGGGTGAGGACGAGCACCGGCCAGTGCCAGAGATAGAAGCTGTAGCTGCGCAGGCCGAGCCAGACCACCGGCGGGCGAGCCAGCAGGCCACCGAGCCGCGCCGCGGGGTGGGCGAGGACGGCGATCAGCAGCGCCACGAACAGCGCCAGCCAGAGGTAGCCGCCGTGGTAGAGGGCGAGGTCGTAGTCGTGGACGCGGAGGAAGCTGAGGAGGACGAAGCCGATCGCGATCACCCCGACCGCATCGAGCAGCGAACCGGCCCAGCGGCCCGGGGGTCCGCGTCGCAGGCCCGAGGGGTCCCAGACAAGCGCCAGCGCGACCCCGGCGAGGAGGCCGACCGCGTGGGTGTCGGTGCCGTAGTAGACGCGGGAGGTCGCAGCACCGGGCTCGAAAAGGATCCAGGCCAGCGCCACCGAGGCCAGCGCGCCGGCGAGGACCCCGGCCAACAGCCTGCGGCGCCCGAACAGCGACATCCCGGCGGCGAAGAGCAGCGGCCAGAAGAGATAGAACTGCTCCTCCACCGAGAGCGACCAAAGGTGGCGGAACAGCGAGGGGCGCTGGAACTGATCGAAGTAGGACTGGTGCTCGAAGATGAAGTGCCAGTTGGCGAAGTAGCCCAGCGAGGAGATCGCGTCGCCGCGGAGCTGCGGCATCTGCTCCGGGACGAGGACCGCCGCCACCACCATCGAGACCGCGATCAGCACCCCGACCGCGGGCAGCAGCCGCCGCGCCCGGCGCAGCCAGAACTTCCACAGGTTGACGTGGCCCCCGCGCCGGAACTCGCTGAGCAGCAGCGAGGTGATCAGGTAGCCGCTGATCACGAAGAAGACGTCGACCCCGAGGAATCCTCCCGGCATCCATCCGATCCCGGCGTGGTAGAGGAAGACCGCGAGCACGGCGATCGCACGCAGGGCGTCGATCCCCGGCAAGTAGGGGAGGCGATTGTCCTGGGGTCGGCTCATCGGGGCGCTGCGTCTCTTTTCGGCAACCGGGGCGGCGGTCCCCAGGGTACGCCGTGCCTGAAGGCGCCGTTGCAGGCACCGTCCCCGCGGCTCTTACGCGATTCCTAGGTTCCTCACACGCTTCGTTCAACTGCGCGCTTGAGGATCGCCCCAGGCCGGCCCGGTGCCGGAGAGCAAACGAAACGAGGAACGATGAACAGAGGACAGATAGCGGCTCTGGTTACGGCAGGGGCGCTGGCGACGACCGGAACGGCGCTCGCGGCAAGCGGACGTGGTCCGGTTTCGGGGCTGGTCGGCGGCGGCCAGGACCACGAGCTCGCCAAGGACCTGGCCGGGAAGCTGGGGATCAGCAGCGATAAGGTCGAGAACGCGCTGCAAGCGGTCGCCGCGCAGCAGCGAAGCGAGCAGACGCACGCCTTCGCCGAGAACCTGGCGGCCCAGCTCGACGTGGTCAGCGTCGATGACATCGTCTCGATCCTCGACGAGCAGCAGCAGAAGCTCGAGGAGCAGATGAAGAGCGGACCGCCGCCCGCCCCGAAGGGCGGCGAGCGGCCCAATCCCGAGGACAGCCCGCTGGTCGCGGCGCTCGCCGAGGGCCTCGGCAAGACGAAGTCCGAGATCGCCGCGGCGCTGGAGGCCGACGGCAAGGTCGATCGAAACCGTGGGGGCCCGCCCCCACTGGGCATGCCGCCTCCCGGCGGGATGCCCGGCCCCGGAGGCCCCGGCGGGATGCCCGGCATCTAGCCGCGGCGGGTCTCCAGCCCCATCCGGCCGGCGGTGGCCCCCCCCCACCGCCGGCCGGCTTTA
>JBBRHQ010000240.1:0-4488 GCA_038222365.1 Solirubrobacterales bacterium | reverse complement strand
GGCCGCTTCCCGGGCGAGACCTCGGCGCTGTCGCTGATCTGGGCCGTGCTCGAGCTCTCCAGCCGCGGCTGGAGGGGGGTCGAGATGACCCCGCGGACCGTGGCCGAGATCGAACGGATCCGTCGCGGCCTCGCCGGCTCCGCGGAGCCGGCGGCCATGGACGCAGCGAAGGAGGTGATCGCCGCGTAGAGTCAGCTCACCGCGGAGCTACGCCCGAGCGTTTTCCCCCGGAAGATTGGACGCCACCTGTTTGTCACGCCGTTCGTGACAAGCGTCTGGCTGGCTCGACGGCTGAGGCGACGCTCGAGGGCACAAGCCGGTTGGAGCACACCCGACGCCTTGGCCTTAGGAGTTAACTGAAGCGGCGGAGATCGCGTCAGAATTGGTCGCCAGCGCGCCTCCCTTCTCTTCTCCGGGGAGGGAGGTCGGGGAACCGCAACTGCAGGATCAAGAGGACCGCTAGCCCGACAATCGCCAGGCCGATCAGAACCCATGCCAGGTAGCCCAGCGCTGAGATCCCTAATGGGCGCCGTCGAGATTGCTTGCTCCTCGGGCGAGAGTTTGAGGTGATCGTCGGCTGAACTACCTCTGCGGGGAGTCCTCCCAGCGGCTGGCGCCGTCGGTCTGGTCCACCTCGCCAGCGAACGTGATCAGGCGGGCGAGGAAAGCCTCTTCCCCCTCACGGTGAGGCCAGTGCCCGGCACCGTCGATGATCAGCGAGTCCGAGCCTGCGCCCAGCAGGCCGGCGGTTCGCTCATAGAGGTCGGGGTCAAGAATGTCGGTGGTACCGCCAACGATGAGACCGCGGGTCGAGGGTGGTTGCGCCAACTCCGGAGCCGGCCGCGGCGAGAGCGCGCGGTAGTAGTTGAGGGCGCCGCTCAGAGAGCGCTCGTCGGCGAAGGCGGCCTTCACGTCGGAGAGAGATCGCTCACGGGCCACGCCGGCCCAGTTTGGTGACCAGCGCCGGTAGAGGGTCTCGAGGTAAGCGAAGTCGGCGCGGCGCACTGCGTTTTCGGCCCACGGCATCTTGAGCGCGAGGAAATGTCGAGCGGCCCAGAGCGTCGACGGGTTGCGCGGCAGCAGGGTCGGATGGGGGATCGCGATCGGCACGATCGCCCTTACCCGGTCGGGGTGGAGGGTCGCGGCGGCGTAGACCACCGAGGCGCCCCAGTCGTGCCCGACGAGGATCGCTTCGCGCTCGCCGAGCGCGTCGAGGAAGGTGATCGGGTCGGACCCGAGCGTGACCGGATCATACGGCCGGCCCTCGACGATCGTGTCGGGGTGATAGCCGCGTAGCCAGGGCCGGACCGCGCGGTAGCCGGAGTCGGCCAGGCCGGCGGCGATCCGCTCCCAGCCGTGGGGTGTGTCGGGGAAGCCGTGCAGGAGGACGACTAGGGGGCCGTTTCCAGACTCCGCGTAGACGAAACCCTGCCCATCGGCGGCCACAATATTCGAGAACTCCTGAGCGATCACCCGCGATCCTATGCGGCCGGGTCGGGCCGGGCCGAACTCGCGCTGGGGCACCGCCGCCTCGCGACCCCAGCAGCGGTCAAGACGCCGGGAAGTAGGTGAGGAGGACCACTCCGGAGTCAAACCGCTTCACGTCGTCGAGCTGCATCCGAACGGTTCCCCTGTCGCCGAGCACGTGGACGTTTCCCTCGCCCCAGACGAGCGGGTTCAGGTAGACCTCGTACTCGTCGATCAGGCTCTTCTCGGCGAGGACGTAGGCGAACTCGCCGCTCCCGTGCATGAACAGGTCACCGTCGACCTCGTCCTTTAGCTTCGGGATCGAGTCCTCGAGGTCCCCCTCGAGCAGGGTCGCGTTCCACTCGAGGTTGCCGGACAGGGTCTTGGACCCGACGTACTTCGGCATCCGGTTGACCATGTCCGCCCATTTGCCCGACTGGTTCGGCCAATATTTCGCCAGCCCCTCGTAGGTCTTGCGTCCCAGCACCAGCCCGCTGGATCTCGCCTGACGCTGGAACGAGTAGTCGCCATGATCTCCGTCCGGCTGCACCCACTCGCCGACCGGGTCTATGACGCCGTCGACGGTGGCCTGCGTTGTCGCGATCAGTCTTCCCATCTCGATTCTCCTTCGGCTACGGAACTCCGCTGAGTCCCCACTACCCATGAAACGAATGGGGACACGCGGATGCGACGTCTTTCAGATACTGGCTGACTGCGCTCAAGGACACTTACGACCCGACAACGATTTTCGCCTGCCCGCCTAGCCTGGGGGGCGAAGGACCACGACCCCGAACGCGGACCGCGAAAGCCGACTCAGGGCACCCACTTCGCAGATAGCGTCCCGCCGGAGAAGCTGAGGTTATAGCCGCCGACGGCCATGCAGAAGCGCCGGCTGGGACACGAAACGCCCGCCAGGAAGGGGAACGGGAGCGTCGCGGACGGAACGGGCTCGAGCTGCCAACCCGCTCCATCGAAGCGCTCGGCAATGGGGATCGGACTGTCCTGCCCGGTCGAGTTTCCGGCCGCGTGGCATGCGTGCCGTGCGGGGCAGCTGACCCCGAAGAGGTTGCTCTGGCCGACGCCCACGCCGTGGGGTGGATTCGGGGTCGGGAAGACCGACCAGTTCGAACCGATGCGGCGCTCGGCCATGGTGATGATCGGCCCAAACCGGGTCGATGAGTTGCCGGTGGCCACACACACCGGGCCGTCCGGACAGGACACACTCGCGAGCGAAGCGCTCTCAGCGCCCGCGGGTTTCGGTGCGGTCTGTAGCCCCCAGGTATAGATGCGCCCGAACCAGCGCTCAACCAGGGGCGAGGCCACGTCGCCCGCGACTGACCTACCCACGGCAGTGCAGGTGCGCTTCAGCGGGCAGGAGACGCCGAGAAGCGAGCTGAACTGGGACCCGGCGGTGTTCGGAGTGGACTGGACATGCCAGCCAGTGCCGTCCCAGCGCTCCGCGAGCGTCAAGGTTCCGCGGCTCCCGACTGCAGTGCAGGCCAGGAGCCCGGAGCATGAGACGGCGTCGAGCTTGCCGTTCGCGATGGCCGGGCCCGATTGGAGTGACCAGCGCATCCCGTTCCAGAGCTCAACGAGCGGCCCCGAGTCCGAGCTGCCGACCGCGAAGCAGACGTTCGGCCGCGGACACGACACTCCGTTCAGCGAGCTGAAGGTCGCACCCGGCGGATTGGGGGTGGCCACGATCCTCCAGCTCGTGCCGTTCCAGTGTTCGGCGAGCGTCGCCCTGCCTGTCCCGGGGCCGGTTGTGCTCGAGCCCACGGCGATGCAGGACGTCGCAGACGAGCAGTCGACCGCCAACAGGTTGCTGGTCGAGGCTCCGTCCACGTTCGGGGTCGGCGGGACCGTCCACGCCGCCGATGCGGCTGACGGTGCGAGGAGCATCGCGGCCATCGCGAACAAGACCAGGCTGGACGGCCGAAGGGACATCTGCACAGCGACGCTACCCGCGGTCAATGCTCGAGTCAAGCGTGCCTGGGAGGCGGCGATGGAGACCGATGGGGCTGCGGAGGCGATGAGAGTCGACGGCGTTCGCCCCGAGGCGGTTCAGGGCCTCGTCGAGGCCTAGCGGACTTTGAGCGCGTAGACGATGCGTCCACCGGCAACGGGTCGGGTGGTAGCGTGAATTTCCCGTGAGACGCCGCCTTCTGACCCTTTTCCTCGTGGCAGCCGCAGCTTTGGTGCTGGCGGTGCCTGCCGGGGCGGTTCTCTCTGGAAGGAACGGGCGGATCGCCTTCACCAGCGGGCGCGGAGCCACAGCGGGTAACGACTCACAGGCGCGCATCTACCTGCGCCCGGTGACCGGAAGCACCGGCGGCGGACTCGTATCAGCTCCGATCACCCCGCTCGGAGGCCAGAGTCGCCATGCCAGCTGGTCGCCAGACCGGACGAAGATCGTCCTCGCCAACGGGACCCCGGGAACTCCCCAGACCGAGCTATACGACCTGTTCGTCAAGGACCTCGTTACGGGCACGCTGACGGCGCTGGACACGCCGGAGGTCCTCGACAGTCTGAGCTCGGACCACCCCGCGTGGTCGCCGGACGGCACGAAGATCGCCTACGAGCACCAGACCACCGACAACAGCGACGTGCGCGACATCATGGTGAAGACCGTCGGCACGTCGGCGCCAGCAGTGAACCTGACGAACGACGCGCCGATCGAGTTCAAGGCCGCCTGGAGCCCGGACTCGAGCACGATCTACTACGCGAAGCAGAACGGCGGCAGTCAAGGCCTCGACATCATGAAGCGGCCGGCTGCTGGCGGCTCCGAGGTACCAGTAGCCAACGCAAGCGGGGTCGACGAGTATCAGCCCTCGATCTCGCCCGACGGGTCGAAGATCTGCTTCACGCTGCAAACGACGATCGGCAACTCTTCGACTGCGGAGATCTACACCGCGAGCCTGCCAGGCCTCACGGGCCTCACCAACATCTCCGACGACGCCACCCAGGGCGACATCAACTGCACCTGGTCGCCGGACGGGCAGTACATCGCCTACGTCAGCG
>JBBRHQ010000239.1:0-4495 GCA_038222365.1 Solirubrobacterales bacterium | reverse complement strand
CCCCCGTGGCCGGGGGGCGGGGGTCCGGCTCGAATTCGTCACCGAGGCTCTTGACTATCGGCACCTCTTATACGAACATGTGTTCGCATGGAGGTGATCTGCGCACTTGTTCCCCGCTTCAGCCTGATCGCCGCCTGCGGGGAGCGCCGCGAGCTGCTGCGCCAGCCCGCCGCCCTCGCACCCGAGCCGGGCGCGAGGGGGACGGTGGGCGAGGTCTCCGGAGCTGCGGAGGCCCATGGGGTGCGCGCCGGGATGCCCCTGGGCGAGGCGCTCTCGCGCTGCCCGGCGCTGTCCCTGGTGCCACCCGACCCCGGCGCGGCGGCGGAGACCTGGGAGGGCGCCGTGCGGCGACTGGAGGAAATCGGCGCCGGGGTCGAGTCCGAGCGCCCCGGAGAGGCGTTCCTGCGCGCCGATGGGCTGCGGGGGATCCACCGCGACCTCCGGGGGACCCTGGCCGCGACCCGGCGGGCGGTGGCGATGCCGGTCAGGGTCGCGGCGGCGCCCACCCGCTTCGCCGCCTACGCGGCGGCGCTCACCGCTCCCCCGCGGCGCCGAGCGAGGGGCTCCGGGCGCTCGGCCCCCCTCGGCGGCCGGCACGAGCCGGTCGTCGCCGCCGAGGGGCTGCGCCGCTTCCTCTCCCCAATCCCGGTCTCGATCCTCGCCGGCCGGCTGGGGCCCGACGAGCACTCCGCCCGGCGCCTGGTCGAGGCCCTCGAGCGGCTTGGCCTGGCCGACCTCGGGGCGCTGGCCGGGCTTCCCCCGGGCGACGTCGCCGACCGCTTCGGCCCCCTCGGCCTGCGGGCGCAGGCGCTCGCAGGCGGGCATGATGACCCGCCCCGGCCGCGAGGGTGCCACGAGGAGCTGGCCGAGGCGCTGGTGCTGCCGGAGGCGGCCGCGGGAGAGCAGCTCGAACGCGCCCTCGGCCTGCTGGTGGACAGGCTGCTCGCCTCCCCCCAGCGCCGCTCGAGGACGGTGCGCTCGCTGCGTCTCGGGGCGCTCCTGAGCGGCGGCGGCAGCTGGAGCGCCGCCCTGGCCCTGCGCCGCCCGAGCGCCTCCCCCGAGATCCTGCGGCTGGCGCTGGCGCCGAAGCTCGCCGGGCTGCCCGGTCCGGCGGCATCGCTGACCCTGAGCGCTCCGGCGCTGGGACCGGCGGCCGCCGACCAGCTCGAGCTCCCGGCGGGAGCGCTGGGCCGGGAGGGGGAGCTCCGGCGGCGGCGGCTCGGCGAAGCCGTCAGGCAGGTGCGGGCGGCGGCGGGGGCCGGGGCGCTGCTGAAGGTGCTCGAGGTGGACGGCGCCTCCAGGGTGCCGGAGCGCCGGGCGATGCTCACTCCCTTCCCGGACTCGAGACCATGACCCCCCCGGCGCGGCGGCTGTATGAGCCGAGGCGGGTGCCAGTTCGCGCCGGGAGCGACGGCGTCCCGGTCGAGGTCGGGAGCACCGCGGTCTCCGCGGTCCGCGAGGAGTGGGTCGTCGAGGACCGCTGGTGGACGCCGCGCCCCCTTCGCCGCCGCTACTTCGAGCTGATCCTCGCCGGCGGTCGCGACGCGGTCGTCTTCCGCTCCGCGCTGAGCGGGCGCTGGTACCTGCAGCGGGCCTGATGGCCGGCTTCCCCTCCCCCCCGCTGATCACCGAGCCGCCGCCCTCGCTGCGACCGGCCCGGAAGGATCGGCGCCCCCGGCCGGCGGCGGGCGCTCCCTACGTCGAGCTGCACTGCCACTCCGCCTTCTCCTTCCTCGACGGTGCCTCGACCCCGGCGGAGCTCGCCGCCGCAGCCGCGGCACTCGGCTACCCGGCGCTGGCGCTGACCGACCACGACGGGCTCTGGGGGTCGATGGAGTTCGCCCACGCCTGCGAGGGCCTCGGCCTGCGCCCGATCACCGGCGCCGAGCTGACCGTGGCCCTGCCCGGGGCGGCAGATGCCCACCTCACCCTGCTGGTCGAGAGCGCCACGGGCTACCGCCACCTCTGCCGGCTGCTCAGCGAGGCGCACTCCGGCACCCGCGAGGGGCCGCAGCGGACAGCCGGGCAGCCGCGGGTCTCCCTGGAACGGGTCATGGAGCTCTCGGGCGGGCTCGTCTGCCTCTCGGGATGCGCCGGGGAGGGGGCAGTCGCCGGGAGCTGGGAGCGGGCCCGGCCGGCCCTCGCCGAAGGTCTGGCGCGAAGGCTGCTGGAGCGCTTCGGCCGCGACCGCTTCCGGATCGAGCTGCAGCGGCCCTACTGGCGTCGCGACAGGGCCCGCAACCGCTGGCTCGCGGGCCTCGCGGAGCGGCTGCGGGTGCCGGCGGTCGCCACCGGCAACCTCCACTCGCACGGGCGCTCCCGCTCCCGGCTCCAGGATGCGCTGGTGGCGGTGCGGCTGGGGACGACCCTGGAGGGCTCCGAGGCGGCCCGCAGGGGAAACTCGAGCTCGGCGATGGCCTCCCCGCGGGCGATGGCGGCGCGATTCGCCGAGCACCCCGCGGCCGTAGCCGAGACGGTGCGCCTGGCGGAGCGGCTGCGCTTCGATCTCACTCGCGAGCTCGGCTACCGCTATCCAGGGGCCGAGGACCCCGAGGCCGAAGGAGAGCTGGCGACCCTCTGCAGCGGCCTGATCGAGAGCCGCTACGCCGGCGATCCGGACCGCCCGGAGGCGGAGCGCCGGCTCGAGGGGGAGCTGGCGATCATCCGCAAGCTCGGGCTCTCCGGCTTCTTCCTCCTGCATCGCGACATGCTGGAGCTGGCCAGGGAGGTGGCGACCGAGGTCCGGGGGCCCGGGTCGGCCCGGGCGGTCCTGCCCCCGGGAAGGGGCCGCGGCTCGAGCGTCAGCTCGATCGTCTGCTATCTGACCGGGCTCTCCCACGTCGACCCGGTCAAGGCCGACCTGTTCACCGGCCGCTTCCTCAACGAGGAGGTGACGGCGGTGCCCGACATCGACCTCGACTTTCCCCGTGACATCCGGGAAAAGCTGATCCCGCGGGTCCACCAGCGCTACGGGGCGGACCGCTCGGCGCTGGTCGCCGCCTTCCCCACCTACCGCTCGCGGGGGGCGGTGCGCGACCTCGGCAAGGCACTCGGCCTGCCGGCGGGAGAGATCGAGCGGGTCGCGCGAATGGTCGACTTCCACGGCGGCCCGGAGGAGATCGAGCGTGACATCGCCTCCGCTCTCGGCGAGCGCCGGGCGCGCACCCTGCGCTGGCGGCACCTGGTCGAGCTCTGCGGGGAGGCGATGGGCCTTCCCCGTCATCCCTCCCAGCACCCGGGCGGGATGGTGATCTCGACCCGGCCGCTGGTCGAGATCTGCCCGGTGGTGCCGGCGGCGATGGAGGGGCGCCAGATCGTCCAGTGGGACAAGGACTCCTGCGCCGACGCCGGCTTTTTGAAGATCGACCTGCTGGGGCTGGGGATGCTCTCGGCGGTGGAGCGCTGCGTCGAGGAGATCGGCCGCGCGCGGGGCGAGCGGCTCGACCTCTCGCGGATACCGCTCGACGACCCCGAGACCTTCTCCTCGATCCGCCGGGCCGAGACCACCGGTGTCTTCCAGATCGAGAGTCGCGCCCAGATGCAGATGCTGCCCCGCACCCTCCCGGAGAACCTCGACGACCTCACCGTGCAGGTGGCGCTGGTGCGGCCCGGGCCGATCCAGGGGGGCGCGATCCATCCCTACATCGAGCGGCGGCGGATGCTGCGCGAGGACCCCTCCTACGAGATCCCCTATGACCACCCCTCGCTGGAGCCGGTCCTGGCGGACACCCTCGGCGCGATCGTCTTCCAGGAGCAGGTGATCGAGGTCGCGATGGCGCTCGCCGGCTTCAGCTCGGGGGAGGCCGAGGGGCTGCGCCGGGCGATGAGCCGGAAGCGCTCGGAGGCCGCCATGCGCGCCTACCGCGAGCGCTTCGTCACCGGCGCGGTCGGGCGGGGCGTCCACAGGGCGGTGGCCGAGAAGGTCTTCCGCCAGATCCAGGGGTTCTCGGGCTTTGGCTTCCCCAAGGCCCACTCGGTCGCCTTCGGCCTGCTCGCCTACCAGTCCTCATGGCTGCGGGTCCACTACGGGCCGGAGTTCCTCGCCTCTCTGCTCAACGAGCAGCCGATGGGCTTCTACCCTCCGGACGCCCTCGTCCACGAGGCCCAGCGGCGCGGCATCCCGGTCCTCCCCGCCGACGTCAACCAGAGCCATCTCCTCTGCCGGGCCGAGGGTGGCGTCCGGATTGGACTTGGGTATGTGAAGGGGGTCAAGGAGGACGAGATGGCGGCGCTCGTCGGCGAGCGTGAGGAGCGGGGCGCTTACGCCGGGATCGCCGACCTGGCGTCTCGGTCCGGGGTATCTCGCGACGGGCTGGAGCGGCTTGCCTGGGCCGGGGCGATGGACTCGATCGCCGACGAGGAAGCGAGGGAGCAGGGCACCGGCCGGCGCCAGGCATACTGGCGGCTCGGCACGCTCTCGGGGAGCGGCGCGATCGCCGGAGGGACCCAGCTGGCGCTGCCCCTGGAGCCGTCGCGGGCGCCGGAGCTGCCGGGA
>JBBRHQ010000238.1:0-4503 GCA_038222365.1 Solirubrobacterales bacterium | reverse complement strand
GGGCGCCCCGGCGGCGACGCCGGCGGTCGGCGCGGAGGGGCGGCAGCAGCCGCAGGGCTGAATCGGCCGCTCCGGCCGGCCCCCCCGCCGGAGGCGCCGCTAGGCTGCCCGCCATCTCGTCCAGAGAGCCAGTCAACGATTCGGAGGACCATGTACCCGATCAGCTATGAGGCCGACTACGAGCGTGAGCCCGACCGGGTGACCACGTTCTTCCGGTTGATCCTGGTGATCCCGTGGGTGATCGTCAGCTACCTCTATTTCATCGTCGGCTTCTTCTCGGTCCTCGCGGCCTGGTTCGCATTGCTGTTCACGGCCCGCTACCCCGAGGGCCTCTACAACTTCAACGCCGGGATCCTTCGTTACCTGACCAGGGTCAACGCCTACGCGTCGCTGCAGACCGACCAGTTCCCGCCCTTCGGGATCGGCCCCGATCCCACCTATCCGGTGCGGCTCGAGATCGCCCCCCCGCCCGAGCACCAGAGCCGGCTGAAGGTCTTCTTCCGGATCTTCCTCTTCATCCCGGCCTACGTCGTCCAGTACCTGATCACCTACGTGCACTCGCTCGTCGCCGTCGTTTCCTGGCTGACGATCGTCTTCCGGGGCTACCAGCCCGCCGGCATCCACAATGCCCTGACCTTCACCAACGGCTACATCGCCCGGGCCGAGGGCTATCTCGCCCTGATCACCGACACCTATCCCCCGGTCGGGGCGGAGGGCCCACAGGTCGGCGACGCGCCGCCCGCGGCGATCTCCGCATCGCCACCGGCCCAGGCGGTCCCCGCCCCCGAGCAGCAGACCCCCCCACAGCCTCCCCAGCCCTCCTGAGCAGCGATGTCCGAGCAAGGATCGGAACGGGTGATCGAGGGCGAGGGCTACGCGGTGGCCAACATCGACGAGCTCGGCGAGGGGCCGGGCTTCCGCAAGCTGCGCAAGCCCCTCGGGGTGACGGCCTTCGGCGCCAACGCGATCGTCCTGCCCCCAGCGTATGAGACCGGGCGGCATTTCCACGACGAGCAGGAGGAGCTCTACTTCGTCCACCGCGGACGGGTGGGGATCTGCTTCGGGGACGGCTCCGAGCACGAGATGGGACCGGGCGGCGTCGCCCGGGTCAGCGCCTCCACGGTGCGCAAGCTGCGCAATCTCAGCGATACCGAGGAAGCGGTCTACCTGATCGCCGGCGGCAAGGACGGCTACGTCGGCCGCGACGGTCGCCTCCCGGAGGGCGAGGAGAGCCGCCTCGGCCCCACCGCGCCGCCGGGCGCCTAGGGCGCCGCGGCTCAGAACTCGTTGTCGATCCAGGGCATCATGCCCCGGAGCTCCTTGCCGACCTCCTCGACCTGTTTGCCGGTCGCCTCCTCCTGCATCCGGTTGAAGTTCTCTCCCCCGGCGCGGTTCTCGGCGATCCACTCCTTGGCGAACTCGCCCGACTGGATGTCCTCGAGGATCTTCCGCATCGCCGCCCGCGACTCCGGCCCGATCACCCTCGGGCCTCGGGTCATGTCGCCGTACTCGGCGGTGTTGGAGATCGAGTGGCGCATCCCCTGGATCCCCTTCTCATACATCAGGTCGACGATCAGCTTCAGCTCATGCAGGCACTCGAAGTAGGCGAGGCGCGGGTCATAGCCGGCCTCGACCAGGGTCTCGAACCCCGCCTGGACCAGCTCGGTGGCGCCCCCGCAGAGCACCGACTGCTCGCCGAAGAGGTCGGTCTCGCACTCGTCCTTGAAGCTGGTCTCGATGATCCCGGCGCGGCCCCCGCCGATCCCCGCGGCGTAGGCGAGGACGAGGCCGTGGGCATCGCCGGTGGCGTCCTGATGGACCGCCATCAGGCAGGGCACGCCGCGCCCCTCCTCATACTGGCGGCGGACCAGGTGCCCGGGCCCCTTCGGCGCCACCATGCCAACATCGACCCCGGGCGGCGGCTCGATCTGGCCGAAGTGGACCGCGAACCCGTGGGCGAACATCAGCAGGTTGCCCTCGGCGATCCCGTCGGCGATCTCCGCCTCCCAGATCTCCGCCTGCTTCTCGTCTGGAAGCAGGATCATCACGATCTCGCCGCGGCTGGCGGCGTCGGCGACGTCGAGCACCTCGAGCCCGGCGGCCTCGGCCTGCTCGCGGCTGGCCGAGTCCGGCCGCAGACCGACCACGACCTGGGCCCCGGAGTCCTTCAGGTTGAGCGCGTGGGCGTGGCCCTGGGAGCCGTAGCCGAGGATCGCCACGGTCTTGCCGTCGAGCAGCGAGAGGTCGGCGTCGGAGTCGTAATACTGGTCACTCGCCATCGGGCGGGGCACGTTAGCGCAGCGCCCTGCGCATCAGTTTCCCCGACGGGGTTCGCGGCAGGGCCGAGGCCAGCTCGACCCGCTTCGGCACCTTGAAGGGTGCCAGGGACTCGGCGCAGTGGCGCCGCAGCTCGTCGGCGCTGGTCGCCGAGCCGTTGCGCAGGACGACGATCGCGGTCACGGTCTGCTGCCACTCGGGGTCATCGCGCCCGACCACCGCGGCGTCGACCACCTCCGGGTGTCGCATCAACACTCCCTCGACCTCGGCCGGGGCGACGTTCTCGCCTCCGCTGACGATCAGGTCGTCGATCCGCCCGGTGACGTACAGGAAGCCCTCGTCGTCGATGCGTCCGAGATCGCCGGTGTGGAGCCAGCCGTCGGCGTCGGCGCAGCCCGGCGCGACGGTCGGTCCCTGCACGAGGACCTCGCCTTCGCGGATCCGCAGGTGGGTGGTCAGCAGCGGCCTGCCCGCCGAGCCGACCCTGCGATCGGCCTCGGCCGGGGCGAGGGTCGTTACCTGCGAGCAGGACTCCGTCAGCCCGTAGGTCTGGACGACGGTCGCACCGCGCCCGATGGCCTCCTCGAGCACCTCGGTGGGCACCGGGCCGCCGCCGACCAGGAGCGCCCGCGGCCCGGAGAGATCGGCGCCGGCGTCGAGCAGCCGCACCAGCATGGTCGAGACCAGCGAGACGACCGTGATCCCATCCTCGCGCCGCGCGGCGGCGACGCGATCGACGTCGAAGCCGTCGTGGAGGATCGCCGTGGTCCCGTAAATCACCGAGCGCATCACGATCGAGAGGCCGGCGATGTGGCTGAGCGGCAAGCAGCAGAGCCAGCGGTCCTCGGGCTCGACCCCGATGTTGAAGGCGGAGCCCACGGCGCTCCACAAATGGTTCCCATAGGTGAGGCCGACCGTGTGCGGTGCCCCGGTGCTGCCGCTGGTCAGGATCCGGCAGTGGAGATCGTCCATGTCGTGCTCGCCGAGCAGCGGCAGGTCGGCCTCGGTCTGGGTCAGCTGCCCGGCGTCGGCGAGGTCGACCGCCGGGTTCTCCGCCTCGAGCACCGCACGCCGCTCCGGCTCCGAGAGCGCCGGGCTGATCGGCAGCACCACCGCTCCCAACTTCATCAGCGCGTGGATCAGCACGACCTGCTCGCGGCTGGGGCTCATGGTCAGCGCCGCGATTGCCCCGCGCCGCACCCCCTGCGCGCCAAGTCGCCGCGCCACCCAGACCGACTCGGCCTCCAACTCGGAATAGGTCACCCCGGCCTCCTCCGCGATCAGCGCGGTGCGCTCAGGGCAGCTCTGGGATCTCTGGGCTAGCCAGTTGTCGAGTTTCAAGGGCGCCGGGTGGATGCGCTGGCTATCGTTGCCCCCGCATTCTTGCGGGCCGCGGATGATCCGGGGCCGCGATCGGAACGAGACGGAGCCACCCTGCCCAGACGCCACAAGGAAGCCCCGCCGGAAGAGGCGCTCTACGCACCGTTCGAGTGGGAGGCGGCGGGCGAATACGGCGACATTCGCTACGAGCGCTCCGACGGAATCGCAAAGATCACGATCGACCGCCCCGAGGTCCGCAATGCCTTCCGCCCCCAGACCCTGGCCGAGCTGCGCGACGCCTTCGCCCGGGCCCGCGACGATCTCGAGGTCGGCTCGATCATCTTCACCGGCGCCGGCACCGAGGCCTTCTGCTCCGGCGGCGACCAGAGGATCCGCGGCGACGACGGCTACATCGGCTCAGACGAGGTCGCCAGGCAGGGCGTCGGCCGCCTCGACGTCGGTGATCTCCACGTTCAGATCCGCCGCCTGCCGAAGCCGGTGGTGGCGATGGTCGCCGGCTACGCGGTCGGCGGAGGCCACATCCTTCACCTCGTCTGCGACCTGACGATTGCCGCCGACAACGCCCAGTTTGGCCAGACCGGCCCCCGGGTCGGCAGCTTTGACGGCGGCTTCGGCTCCAGCCTCCTGGCCCTCCTCGCTCAAGTAGAAGAGCAGGGAGGCGTCGTGGGAGAGCTGCTGGAGCCCGGTCAGGCCGTCCTCCTCGGCGTTGAAGCTGGCCTTCAGCAGCCGCAGCGAAAGCGGCGAGAGGTGGGCCATCTCGCGGCACCAGGCGACGGTCTCGCGCTCCAGGTCGGCGAGCGGGACGACCGTGTTGACCAGGCCCATCTCGAGCGCCTCGCGAGCGTCGTAGAGGCGGCAGAGGAACCACACCACCTTGGCGCGCTT
>JBBRHQ010000237.1:0-4629 GCA_038222365.1 Solirubrobacterales bacterium | reverse complement strand
TAGATGACCCGCCTGCCGGGTAAAAGACCCCCATAGGCGCGCAAAGTAGGGCGTGCCGACCCTTCTCAATCCGGAGAGTTTCCGGCACCCGGGCATCCCAGAGCCCGGGTGCCGGTACTCATTTGACCTGCGTGCGAGACGGCGCCAGAGGAGAGCCTTGAGCAAGAACGGCCTGACGATCATCGTCGACATCGACGGAACGCTTGTCGACAGCAACTACCACCACGCGATCGCCTGGTCGCGCGCTTTTAAGAAGGTCGGGGTGATCGAGCCGTTGTGGCGGATCCACCGCCACGTCGGGATGGGAGGCGACAAGATCGTCGCCGCGATCGCCGGTGATCGGGTCGAGGAGGAGCACGGCGATGAGGCGCGCGAGGCCGAGGGAGAGCTCTATGCCGAGCTGATCGACGAGGTCGTGCCGTTCGATGGTGCCCGCCGGCTGCTCGAGGCGCTCGGCGCTGCCGGACACTCGGTCGTACTCGCCTCCTCGGCGAAGTCGGGCGAGGTCGACCACTATCTCGATCTCCTCGATGCACGCGAGCTGGTCGATGCCTGGACCACCTCAGCCGACGTCGAGGCGACCAAGCCCGCCCCGGACCTGATCCAGGCCGCTGCCGAAAGGGCAAGCGGAGACGCCGCGTGGCTGCTCGGGGACACGCCCTGGGACATCGAGGCAGCCGCCAAGCTCGACGTTCCGACGATCGCGGTGCGCAGCGGCGGTTTCTGCGAGGCGGAGCTGCTCGATGCCGGGGCGGCGGCAGTGCGCGAATCTGTGCGGGAGGTTGGGCCTCAACTCTTCTTGCCGACCACCGCCCGCTGAAGCTGGGACTTGCTCATCTTCGAGCGTCCCTCGATGCCCAGCCGCTCGGCCTCGTGCCGAGGTAGGTGGCCATCATCTCGCTGGCCTCGCCCTTCGTCTCCCGGGCCTTCTCCAGGATCGCCGTCTTCTTGCCGTCGCGATCCTCGGCGAGATCCGTACAGCGGCGCTCAGTCTCCTCGGCCTCCTCACGCATCCGCTGCAGCACGCCCGCCAGCTCCCCCTCCTCGAGCATGCCCTCGACCTTCTCGGTTGCACCTGGGCGGCCTGGGCGAGTCCCAGGACCTCGGCAAGCTTCTCCTCGAGAGTGCTCAGTTCAGCCATCTTCGCCTCTCCTTGGACTCGGGTCGATCAATATCGACCCGGGCTCGACTACCCAGGTGGCACGTGGGTTCTGATCCCGTTGTAGGCGCGGACGGCCGTTTCGCGATCAGTAAGCGGAAGGCGAACCGCCTGGCGCTGTTTTCGCAGCGGGCACGTCGGGTATCCCACGTCCAGAAAAGCAGGCAACGAAAGGACCCAAGAATGGGAATCACCGACAAGGTGACCGGTAAGGCCAAGCAGGTCGCGGGCGACCTGACCGACGACGCCTCCTTGCGCAACCAAGGCCGCAAGGAAGAGAAGAAGGGGCAGAAGAAGGAGGAGCTCGATCGGGCCGAGGAGCGGGCCGACGAGAAGGCCGACGAGGTCGCTGACCTCGAACGCCGCTCCTAGCGCGGGCGCGCCGGGGCCGGCGGAGGTCGGCCCCGGCGTTACCTCAACGCTTCAGCTCGGGGCGATCGGCTAGCGCCGCGCGGTCAATCCCGCGAAGACCACCTCGATCGGCGATCGATGGCGGTCGTTCGCCGCCGCTTCGCGCGTCTTCCGCATCTCGACGGCGAGCTTTCCCATCTGCTCGCCGAATGTGCCGATTTCCTTGGCAGCGCTGACCACGTCCCGCGACCTGATTTTCACTCGCGGCTTGGCCGGGTTCAGACGGCCCAGCAGCTTTGAGCCTCCCTTGCCGGCTGCGTCCGGCTCTACCGAGATCTGGAACCCGACGACCGCCCCGACTTGGAGCTTGCCGAGCGCGACCTGCTTCGTGAAGCCGAGCTCGACTTCCTCGAGCTGCCGGAGCGGCTCCTTCGCCGCGGCGAAGGCCTTTGGTCGCGGGGAATCTCCGCCCTGACGACGTCCTTGACCAGTCGCTTTAACTCGGCGTCGAGGAACTTCGCCATCCGTTCCTCGTCGCGGCGGATGCTCCTCGCCAGCACCGCCGTCTCCCGGTCCCCGACCTGCTCGGCGAGCGTCTCGAGTCGCGAGTAGAGGGCGATCTCGACGTGCTCTTCGCGCAGCTCCTCCTGAGCGTTGCGCAGGTGCGTCTCAGCTTCCTGGGTGACCAGCCCCCGGGCGTTTCCCACCTGCCCCTTGACCCCGGCCACGGCCTTGCCCGCCGCTTCGCTGACGATGTTCGGAACGCCGGGCATTTCGCGCCCGCTGGAAGCCGATCCGCCGAGCTGCTTGATCCTCGCTGCGACCTTGCGCTTGTGCTCGCGCGTCTCCTTCAGGTGCTGCCGGAGGCGCTTCTCATAGGAGGGCTTCTTGGTCAGCGAGATATGGGCCCCCAGGTCGGCCTCCAGCTCCGCCTCCTTCGTATGCGCCTCGTTCAGCCATTGGACCAGCTTGGTGTCTCGTTCGTTCAACGTCTTCTCAGCCATTTCGGTCTACCTCGCTCTTTGGAGATGTTCTTTTGCCCGCGGATTCCCTGCCCTACCCGCGACACCCGCCGGCTACACAAGATCGGCTGCAGAGCTTTGAAAGCAAGGGCAACGGGTAGGCCCCGTCAGTGGAGAACCGAGGAGCATCGATCACCCCCTACCGCAACGGCCCCTACCTGATCCGAGGCGACTTCAAGCTGCTCGACCAGGAGGGGAACGAGATTCCGACCTCCCGGAAGACCGTCGCACTCTGCCGATGCGGGCGCTCCAGGATGCGACCGTTTTGCGATGGCACCCACAAGGTCGCCGGCTTCGTCGCCGAGGGCGGCCCCGAGGGTTCTCCCCAATCCCCCGGCCGCGAGGCTCAGGAACCCATCGGACCCTGAGTGCCGCCGGCCAGAAGGGAGCTTTCTCCGCCCTCCCAGCAGGAAAGCAGCCGGCAGGCGAAGGCATTCTCGAGGTGCAGAAGGCACCGGGCCCCAAAGATGATGTCCCGGGTGAGCTCCGGTTCGGCCACCGCGAGGCCTTGCGCGAGATCGTAGGCGGCGATGTTCTCGTGCACCGCGTCCGCCTCCACGTGCTCGTCGTAGAAATCCGTGGCGTCCCCGTCGAACCCCAGCCGGCGCAGGGCGTCGCCATAGCGTCGGTTCGGAATCGACGAGGTCATCTCGAACATCGCCAGATGGCCGATGATCGCCCCCCTCCAGCGGCCGTGGAAGCCGAAAAGTGACATCAGGTTGACCGTCGCCAAAGTCGTACCCGGCAACCGCCCGAGGTAGGCCCCGGGTGTGGGATCGAGTCCGAGCGCCATCATCGTCTTCGCGAACAGGACCGAGTGCATCCGCTCAGCGCTACCGCCGCCGTACTCGTCGGATTGCACTTCGAGCAGCGCCGATTTGGGGCCGCCGTGGAGCCTGGGAATCGCCCAGCTGTGCGGGTCTGCCTCCTTCAGTTGATAGGCAGAGCGATGGATGACGAATTCGCAGAACTGCTGAGGATCGGCTCGACCTCCAAGGAAGCGCGCCAGCGAGGGTGCCTGATCCTCGGCGGCGAGTCCGAAGAGCAGGTCACCGATCTCCGAGGGGGGGCTGTCCCGCACCCCCACCGCAGCCTTCAGACCGGCGAGGAATGCCGCCTCCAGCCGCCCTCTGAGCTCCAGCAGGCCAGGATCCCATTCGTACTCGCGATCCACGCCGGGCAGGCCGCCGTAGAAAAGCTCGTAGCAGAGGTAAAGAGCCAGCTGAAGGTCGTCGTCGGCGAGGGCCGCGTCCGGGTTGACGCCGACCATCATCGGTTCTCCGCCGTGCCATTCTCCCTCGGCTGCGCGGCGAGGCCGTGAGATCCGCTCGATCACGGCCCCGCTCAGCGGCCCTCTCGCAGGAGGCAGCATGGTCGGCCCACCGGCCTCCAGCGACGGCGCTGCGATGGCGGACATGGGAAATCGATCCCCGCAACGGGGAGAGCTCAAACCGGGCAGCGTGTCCGGTGCCCAGCGGCGGGCAGCGTGAACCCTGATCGCCCGGGAGCAAAAGGCCCGGCCCGCGCGGCACGTTTACGGATGGAGGGAAGAGGAGGTGTCGGAAAGCCATGATCAAGTTCAAGACATTGCTGCAGCCACTCGACCGCCATCTGGCGGCCGTGCTGCGCTTCGCCGCGCACACCACGAGGCGCACCCTGGCGCTGCCCGTTCAGCAGGACGTGAAGCGGTCGGCCGCGCGGATCACCCATCTGCATTCCTGAGTCGCCCTCCGGCCCCGCGCGGCCGGGCGTAGAGTGAGGCCACCCTTGTCTGAGAGCCCTAGATACGGTGAATTG
Source organism: Solirubrobacterales bacterium (assembly GCA_038222365.1). Taxonomy (GTDB): domain Bacteria; phylum Actinomycetota; class Thermoleophilia; order Solirubrobacterales; family 70-9; genus JBBRHQ01. The sequence goes on along the minus strand of JBBRHQ010000237.1, from coordinate 300 downwards.
GAGATCGACACCGAGCTCCAGCCGGCGTCGATCGTCATCCGCGTGCTCGGAGAGGTCGACCTCTCGAACGCAGACCAGATCGACGAAGCGATCGAATCGGCGAGCGGGGAGAAGCCGCCACGATCGATCATCGTCGATCTCAGCGGCCTGGAGTTCATCGATTCAACCGGGCTGAGTGTCCTGGTCGAGGCGACCCGGCGCTCCAGGGAGAACGGCAGCCGGCTCCAAGTGCGCGGTGCGAAGGGACAGGTACGCAGAATCCTCGAAATCTCCGGCGTCCATGATTGGTTTCTGCTGGAA
>JBBRHQ010000236.1:0-4637 GCA_038222365.1 Solirubrobacterales bacterium | reverse complement strand
GGGGACCGCGGCGCGCACCTCGGCGCCGAGGTGGACGCTGCCACCGGCCGCCGCCACGTCCTCCCCGTAGGCGCGGGCGACGGCGACGAAATCGACGACGCCGGTCGCCGGCGAGTGCAGGGCCGCGATCCCGCGAGCGTATGGCTCGATCTCGGCGATCTGATCGCCGGCTACCCGCCGCAGCCCCTCGACCCGGTTCTCGACGCCCCGCCGCTCCAGCTCGTCGAGGCGCGGCAGCTCCTCCTCGGTGGTCGCCACGATCAGCTTCCCCGATCGCTCGAAGGGCACCGTCCTCTCCTCGCAGTAGGCATATAGCTCGCGCGCGCCCTCGACGCAGAGCCGCGCCTTCAGCGACCCCGGCGCGTAGTAGATCCCGGCGTGGACGACGCCGCTGGAGCGCCCGGTCTGATGGCGCCCGATCTCCGGCTCGGCCTCGAGCACGCAGAGCCGCGCGCCCGGCCGGCGGCGCAGCAGCTCGCGGGCGACCGAGAGCCCGATGATCCCACCGCCGACGATCGCGACGTCGCACTCGCGGGGAGGTGGGGAATCGCTGACGGCGCTCACGCACCCTGACGTTAGGCCAATCGCCGGAGCGACCCCCGGAGCCGCGGCAATAGGCTGGCCCGCGACCGCCGAGACCGAGAGCAAGGAGTGGCGCCAGTGGATCAGCTGAGCACGATCGACTTCCAGCGCGAGGGGCGGATCGCCCGCATCACCCTCGACCGCCCCGAGCGCGGCAACGGGATCACCAACCGGATGGCGGCCGAGATCGCCGCCTGCGTCGAGGAGGCGAACCTCGACCCCGCCATCCACGCGATCGCCCTCGCCGGAAACGGCAGCGGCTTCTGCGGCGGTTATGACCTGGTCGCCTCGGCCGAGGGCGAGATCGCCGGGATCTCCGGCGAGACCTTCCCCGAGGGCTCTCCGCTGGATCCGGCGGTGATCGCCGCCAATCATGCGCCGCAGAGCAACTGGGACCCGGTCACCGACTTCCAGTTCATGTCGCGAAACGTCCGCTGCTTCATGAGCCTCTTTCACTCCGAAAAGCCGGTGCTCTGCAGGGTCCACGGCTACTGCGTCGCCGGGGGCACCGACATGGCGCTCTGCTCCGATCTGCTGGTGATCGCGGAGGACGCCAAGATCGGCTACCCGCCGGCCCGGGTCTGGGGCTCGCCGACCACCGCGATGTGGGCCCACCGGGTGGGGGTGATGCGCGCGAAGCGGCTGCTATTGACGGGCGATTCGCTGAGCGGGGCTGAGGCGGCGGAGTGGGGGCTGGCGACCGAGGCGGCGCCCGCGACCGAGCTCGACGAGCGCTTCGAGCGCCTTCTCGCCCGTGTCGCCCGGCTGCCGATCAACCAGCTGGTGATGATGAAGCTGCTGACCAACCAGGTCGCCTACGCGCAGGGGCTCCACCAGACTCAGATCCTCGGCACCTTCTTCGACGGGATCACCCGCCACACCGAGGAGGGCCACGGCTTCGTCCGGCGCGCCGCCGAGGCCGGCTTCAAGGAGGCCGTCCGGGACCGCGACGAGCCCTTCGGCGATTTCGGCCTCGAGGGTTTCGGGGTCAACCAATAGGGTCCCCGCGGTGCCGCGGGGATCCAATTCAGAGGTGACGCCAGAATCGATCCGCGAGCGGGTCGCGGAGTACTTTCCCGGCCGGCTCGGCATCGACCCGGTCGAGGTCGGCGAGTCGGGGGCGACGGGCCGGATGGTGGTCGACGAGCGCCACCTGCACCCCGGCGGATACGTCCACGGCGGGGCCTGGGTCGCCCTCGCCGACAGCGTCGCGGCCTGGGGAACCTTCCGGAACCTGCCGGCGGGCCACGACTTCGCCACGGTGGAGATGAAGCTCAACGTATTCGCCGCGGCGGCTTCGGGGGACGAGCTGATCGCCACCGCCGAACCGCACCACATCGGCTCCCGCACCCAGGTCTGGGAGGTCCGCATCCACCGCGACGAGCGCCAGGTGGCCCTGTTCACCGTCACCCAGTTCGTGATCGCACCGCCGGACTGAGCGATGGCCCCTCCGACGCCCGGCCGCCCGCCCAACATCGTCGTGCTGATCACCGACCAGCAGCGCGCCACCAGACACTGGCCCGAGGACTCCGGATGGCTTCGCGAGCTGATGCCGAACGAGTCCGAGCTGGCGCGGACCGGCCTCAGCTTCACCAACGCCTTCTGCAACACCGCGATGTGCTCTCCCAGCCGCTCGACCCTGTTCACCGGCCTCTACCCGGCCCGCCACGGGGTGCCGCTCACCCTGACCGCGGCCGACCTGAAGCCCGACCCGCGCAACACCCCCGCGGTGACCCGCGAGCTGATCGAGATCCTGCGGCGCCCCGGCGCCCCCCGCCGGCGGGCGCTGCGGGGCTTCGCACGCGGCGCGATGCGAAGGACGACGGGCGGGGGAGAGCCGGAGCTCTCGCCCGCGATCCCGAACCTCGCCAGAGTCCTCCGCTCTGCCGGCTACGAGGTCGCCTACAAGGGCAAGTGGCACCTGACCCAGCCGCTTGAGGGCAGCGGCTGGAGCGAGCGCGACGCTGGGAGGATCGAGCGCGACTTCGGCTTCGCCGCCTGGGATCCGCCGGATGCGGGGGAGAACGCCAAGGCCGAGAACTTCGGCGGCGGCAACGCCGGCAGCCTCGGCCGCGGCTGGGACGAGGTCTACATCCGCGGGGTCGAGAGCTGGCTGGGCCGCGCCGAGCTGCCGGAGCCCTTCTGCCTGGTGGTCTCGCTGGTCAACCCCCACGACGTGCTCGGCTTCCCCGCCTCCTACCGGCAAGGGGGCTATACCGACGCCGAGTTCCGCGACCTCGGGGTCGGGCTGCCGCCGACGATTGACGAGGACCTGAGCTCGAAGCCGAGCGCCCACACCCTGATGCAGATGGGGATGACCGCCTACATGGGCCCCCTGGACAGCCTCCGCAAGAGGCTCGACTACGTCAACTTCTACGCCCACCTGCACCGGATCGCAGACCGCCATATCGGCCGCCTGCTGGCCTGCCTCGGCGACCCCGCCAGCCCCGACTCGCTGCGTTCGAGGACGCTGATCGTGCGCACCTCCGATCACGGCGAGATGGGGCTCTCCCACGGCGGCCTGCGGCAGAAGGCCTTCAACGTCTACGAGGAGACGATTCACGTTCCGCTGCTCGTCTCCAACCCGGTCCTCTTCCCGGCACCGGCGAGCTCCCCGGCGCTCGCCTCGCTGATCGACGTCCTGCCGACGATCGCCACGGTCACCGGGGCCGAGGCGCCCGAGGGCGTCCAGGGACGCGACCTCTCGCCGGTTCTGGCCCGACACGCTTCCGCTTCCGGCGACGCCGACCCGCCCGGGATCGACTACGGCGCCCTCCGCGACCATCCTGATCCCGCCGAGGCCGTCCAGGACTCGCTCCACTTCACCTATGACGACCACCAGGCCGGCACCGCGATGGCCGATGCCCCCGGGCAGCCGAACCGCGTCCGCTGCATCCACGACGGCCGGCGCAAGTACGCGGTCTATCTCGACCCCGAGGGCAGGATGGCGGCCGAGTACGAGATGTACGACCTCGACCGCGACCCCGAGGAGCGCCACAACCTCCTCGACGTGCGCAGCGGCGAGGCCCGCTCCGCCGCCGACCGGGCGCTGCGCGACGAGATGGGGGAGCGGTTGGAGGCGACGATGGCCGACCTCGGTACGGCCCTGCCCTAGGCGAACCTAGGTCTCCTCGCCTCCCCGACCGCGCCGGATCAGACGGCTGGCGGCCCGCCCCGCTCCCTTCGCCGCCGCCGGCACCGGGACGTGGATCGGCGCCGGTCCCTCCTCGTCGGTCTTGATATCGGGCGCCTCGAGCCGCTGGATCTGGGGCAGGCGCCAGAGCGCGCTGGCGATGATCAGCCCAAGTGCGGCAGAGAGCAGGGCCAGGAACCATTGCGCCGCGGTGAGGATGCTCATCTGGAAGAACTCGCGCACCGGGGGCGCCGCGAGTCCGAGCGCGAAGAGCGCGCCGAGACCGGCGACCATCGCCAGCATGTAGCTCTGGATCGCGATGTGCTCGCGTCCCGGCCCGCGCTCGAGCAGCAGGACGAAGCTGAGGCCGAGGATGATCAGGGTCGTGGTCGCCGCGGTGCGGCCATCCTCGAGCGTGCCGCCGAAGATCGTGTCGACGAACAGGAAGGAGAGGATCGAGCCGAGCGCCATCGCCACCCCGGCGGGGACCGCGAAGGCGGCCAGGGAGCGCAGCAGGCGGCCCCGGTAAAGCGGCCCGTCGGAGGGGGCCAGGGCGAGGACGAAGGAGGGGATCCCGATCGTCAGCAGCGCCGCCAGGGTGAGGTGGCGGGGAAGGAAGGGGAAGGCGAATCCGGGTATCGCGACGAGCAGGATCAGGGTCGCGGCGTAGACGGTCTTGGTCAAGTAGAGGCGGCCGAGCCGGTGCACGTTGCGGGCGATCCGGCGGCCCTCGGCGACCGCCTGCGGCAGGCGGGAGAACTCGTCCTCGAGCAGGACGACGTCGGCGACGCCCTTGGTCACCTGGCTGCCGGAGCCCATCGCCACCGCCATCCGCGCCCGCTTCAGCGCCGGCACGTCGTTGACGCCGTCGCCGATCATCGCCGTGTAGCGGCCCGAGTCCGAGAGCGCCCCGACCAGCGCC
>JBBRHQ010000235.1:0-4642 GCA_038222365.1 Solirubrobacterales bacterium | reverse complement strand
CGCAGGTCGCCCTGGCAGTAGTCGCCGTAGAGGTAGCGGCCGCGCAGCGAGGGCAGGGCGGGGTCGCGAACCACGTAACCGCCGGTGATCGCGCAGCGGTTCTGAGTGTGGTCGTAGGCGAGGATCGGCTTGATCGTCCCTCCCGGGTCAGGGGTGCCGTCGTTGAGGCAGGTCAGCCCCCCGCAGTCATAGAGAGCAAAGCCCTCCCAGGCGTCCCAGCCGAAGTTGGCGCCGCGAGCATCGGGCAGCGGCAGGTAGTCGACCTCCTCGAAGCGGGTCTGGCCGACGTCGCCGATCGCCAGGCGGTCGGGTTGGCCCCTGACGCTCTGGATGCTGAAGCGGTAGGGGTTTCGCAGCCCGTAGCTGAAGATCTCATCGCGCCCGGCGGTGCCGACGAAGGGATTGGAGCGCGGCACCCCGTAGGGGCGTCCCGCCCTGTTCCGGCGCGGGTCGATCCGCAGCAGCTTGCCGAGCAGGACCCCGCTGTTCTGGGCGTTGTTGGGCGGGTCGCCGCCGAGTCCGCCGTCCCCGGTGCCAATGAACAGGTCGCTGCCGTGGAACTGGAGCTGGCCCCCATCGTGGTTCGGGTAGCTCGGATGGGGGATGGTGATCACTCGACGCCGGCTGGAGCGGATGGCTCGGGCGGGATGGTCGCGGCTGCGGAGGAACTGATCGACGCAGAGCTGGCCTTCGTGGTCGGTGTAGAAGACGTAAAAGCGTCGGCTCTTGCGGTAGTCGGGAGGGAAGGCGACCGAGAGCAGCCCGCGCTCCTGGAACTCGCTCTCGACCATGCCGGTGATGTCGAGGAAGGGCCGCTTCAGCTTCCTGCCGCGGCGAAGCACCCGGATCACGCCGGGGCGCTGGACCACGAACAGCAGCCTCGGGAAGGCACGGGTGCCGGTGACGAAGACCGGCTGGTCGAAGCTCCCGATCGGCTTCAGCCGGGCCCCGGCGGAGCCGCTCCCGGTCGCCCCGCGAGCCGCCCCGCAGAAGATCACCAGCAGCGCCGTCGCCAGGGCCGGCGCAAGGAGCCTCCGTCGCCAGCTCATCGGCGCCGCACCAGCCGGAAGACCTTGCCGTCGTCTCCCGACATGCCTAGTGAGGTCACGTAGAGGCGACCGTGGCCGTCCTCCCCGAAGGACCCCGGCGCCCGTACGGAGACCCCGAGGCGATGGTCACCCTTGGCGCCGCCCAGCTTCGGGGTCAGGCTGCGCAGGGCGCCGTTGCAGTTGTCGGAGTAGACGTAGTGTCCGTAGAGACCCGGGAGGTGCCGGTCGCGGACCACGTAGCCGCCGATGATCGCGCAGCCTCGGTCGTGGCTGTAGGTGAAGATCGGCTTCGTCGTCCCTCCCGGATCGGGAGTGCCGCTCCAGTCGCCCTTGTAGAGGCTGAACCCCTCCCAGGCGTCCCATCCGAAGTTGGCGCCCGACGCGCCCGCAAGGGTCTCGTAGTCGACCTCTTCGAAGCTGTTCTGGCCGACGTCGGCGATCACGATCCGCGGACGGGCGGCGCTGGTGCGGTCGAATGAGAAGCGGAACGGATTGCGCAGCCCGTAGCTGAAGATCAGGTCGCGTCCCCGCTTTCCGACGAACGGGTTTGATCCCGGCACCGAGTAGCTGCGCCTGCCCGGCGGGTTGCGCGGGTTGATCCGCAGCAGCTTGCCGAGCAACTTTGACTTGTTCTGAGCGTTGTTGTGGGGGTCGCCGCCGCTGCCGCCGTCCCCCGTCCCGAAATAGAGGAGCTTGCCGTCGAACTGCAGCTGGCCGCCGTTGTGGTTTGCCCAGGTCGGATGCGGGATCTCGATCACCTTGCGGCGGGAGCTCAGCCCGGCGCGGACGAGGCTACGGCGCTTGAACTCGTCGATCCGGATGTTGCCGTCGTTGTCGGTGTAGTAGACGTAGAAGTGCTTGTTGCGGGGGTAGTCGGGCGGCAGCGCCATCGAGAGCAGGCCGCGCTCGCCGAAGTCGAAGCCGACCTTCGAGCGGATGTCGAGGAATGGCCGGCGAAGACGGTGACCGTGCTTGATTACCGCGATCCTTCCCGGCTGCTCGACCACGTAGAGGATCTTCGGGGCCCGGGGGGGTCCGGTCACGAAGACGGGGAGGTTGAACCTCCCGACCCGCTTCAAGCCGACCCTCGCCCCGGCCGAAGCCGGGAGACTCGCTGCGAGCGCGATCAGCGCCAAGAGCGCTAGCAGGGTGGTTCTTCGTCGGCTTCTCATGGATTGCAAATGGCACTGAGGCGCCCGGCGGTCAGCCTCAGCCGCCAGTCTTCCAGTCTTCCCTAACCCCCGAGTACGAGAATTGGACCGGTTTCGTTCGCTCCCGACTACCCGGAGGGATCGATTCGGTAAACGGGCCCTGCCTGCGAGGTGGCGTAGATCCGCCCGCGCGAGTCCTCCCCGAAGGAGGTCAACTGCGGGACCTCGAGGCCGAGGGAGCGATCCGCCCGCGCCCGGCCCTCCGGACTTTGCGGAGGCAGGAAGGCGCGAAGCTGCCCGGCACAGTAGTCGCCGTAGAGGTAGCTGCCCCGGAGCTGCGGCAGCCTCGGGTCGCGGACCACGTAGCCGCCGGTCACCGAGCAACCCCGGTCGTGGCCGTAACTGAGCACCGGCGGAATTGCCCCGGGGGCGTGCTGGTCCCGGTTGAAGCGGGCATCGGCCTCGAACGCGGACCAGCCGAAGTTCATCCCCGGGACCGGGTGGCGGACGTAGTCCACCTCCTCGAAGCGATCCTGGCCGACGTCGCCGATCGTCAGCGCGCCGCTTCGCCGGTCGAAGGAGAAGCGCCACGGATTTCGCACCCCGAGGGCGTAGATCTGCGGCTCGGCGCCGGCCTCGGTGGGGTGGAGGCGGACGATCTTGCCGAGCAGTGTCGATCGGTCCTGGGAGGTTCGATCCGGATCGCCCTCCGAGCCGCCGTCGCCGAAGCCGATGTAGAGGTCGCCGCCAGGTCCGAACTGGAGCTGGCCGCCGTTGTGGTTCTCGTAGGGCTGGTCCTGTGAGAGCACGACCCTGGCGCTTGCGGGGTCGGCTCGCCGGGGATCCGAGGAGCGCCTATAGGAGACGACCCTGGTGTTGCCGTCGGTGTCGGTGTAGTCGACGTAGAAGAGGCCGCTGCCGGCGTAGTCGGGGGCAAAGGCCATCGAGAGCAGACCCTGCTCGGAACCGCCCGAGACCTTCTCGCCAATCTCGAGGAAGGGCTGCCGCAGGGTCCGCCCGCCCTCGACCACTCGGATCGCGCCGGTCTTCTCGACCACGAAGAGGGCATCCCGATCACCGGGCGGCTGGGCGACATAGACCGGTTCCGAGAAGTCCCCGATCTTGGTCAGCTTCGGCGGGCCGGTTTCGGTGGCGCCCGCGGGAGCCCCCGGCGACGTCGTGCCCGCTCCCTTCCCGGTTTCCCCCGAGCCGGACGAGCCGCAGCCGCCGCTCAGCGCGACGAGGAGAAGCGCGGTTGCGGAGATTGCGGCATGGCGGACTCGCATCGTCCGCAGACCTTGACAGGCGCGGACGGGGAGCTCGCTAGTAGCCCGAGCCGGACCCGGGCGTGGAGCCGCCGGACGGCGGGTAGGAGCCGCTGCCGCCGCCGGCAACGCCGGAGGTGGCGTTGGGGTTGGGTGCGGTACCGCCCGTCCCGCCGCCGCCCGCCTGCGCTCCGCCGCTCGCCTGGGCGCCACCCACCGGGACGATCTCCCCCTTTGAGTTGATCCGGGTCAGCTCGGGCTTCGAGGCGATCCGCACGGCGAAGCTGCCGATCGGAGCGCCGCCGCCGTCCGCGTTGACCGCCGTCTGCTGGCCGCTGAGCCCGGCGTCGATCCGGTAGCGGAGCTTGTAGGCGCCGGCCTTCACCGCGCCCAGCTTCCAGACCCCCACCCGCGCCTCGCCGGGCGTCAGCTCCCCGAAGTCAAAGGTCTTGTCATTGGAGGTCTGCGAGCCGCCCCGACCGGGCACCCCGGCAATCCGCGGGTAGCTGTCCGCGAGAATCCAGACCGGCCGGTCCGGCGACGACAGCCCGGGCTGGGGATCGCGGATCGAGAACGGCTGCGTCGACTCGACTCCCTGCTTGCCGCCGATCGTCACCGTCACCGCCATTGCCGGCAGGGTCTTCTGTCCACGGTTGCGGACTCCGATTCGCAGGTAGGCGTTCTGGTCGAGCTGCTGGCGCGCCGGGAACTTCGCCGCCACGACCTCGACCGGGTAGGTGCCGGTTGACTGATTGGTGAACTGGCTGCCGCCTCCGCCGCCGCAGGCGGGAAGCATCATCGCCATCGCGCCGCTTACGAGGGCCGCCCCGGCGATGCGAAGGCTGGCTCCTCGGGCGTGTGGACCGCTCCTCCGCAAGGCGCCCGGAACATACCATGCGCCTCCGGGCCCGAGCCCGGCCTTCGGTGCCGCCCGGCGCCGGCGCCGGGCGGTGAAGGGTGGCGGGGCGCCAACCCATCGCATAGACTTCTCCGCAGACGGGTGAAGCGTCGCGTCTGCGGGGCGCCCGTCGGGAGGAGTAGATGGTCAGAACCGCGGTCGACAGGGCATTCCTTCCCGCCAAATCGCTCTTTGAGCAGGTTGGCGACATGATGATCCTGACCGCGAAGACGCTCGCCTCGGCGATCCGCCCCCCCTACCCCTACGGGGGCGAGTTCA
>JBBRHQ010000234.1:0-4646 GCA_038222365.1 Solirubrobacterales bacterium | reverse complement strand
GGCGACGACCCTTTGGCCCTGGGCCTCCGCTCCGCTTTCCTACGTCTTCATCGGATCGATTCTGGCGGCGATCGCGATCCCGTTGCTCTGGATCGCGCTCAGCGGTGAGATGGCGGCGATGCAGGCGGGCGCGATCGACCTCGCGGTGATGTATGCGGGGATGCTCGTCTACGTCCTCACCCTGATCGGCGACCCGGGGCAGCCCGAGCTTGCGCCCTACCTGGTCGTCTTTGGCCTCGCCTGCCTCGGCTCAGTCGCCGCCTTCGCCTGGTCGCGCCAGATCGCCTGGGTGGACCCGCGGCCGATGCCCACGGTGGTCCGGTTCTCCTTCGCGGCCTTCGCGGTGATCCTGTTCGGGGCGGGCATCGCGCTGATCCTCCACGCCGAGATCTTTCCCTGGCCGCTGACCGCGGAGTCCTCGGTGATGTTCGGCTTTGTCTACCTGGGCGCGGCGGTCTACTTCGTCCACGGCTTCCTCCGTCCGCACTGGGGCAACGCCGCCGGCCAGCTCGCCGGTTTCCTCGCCTACGACGTCATCCTCCTCGCTCCCTTCATCGATCGCTTCGGCGAAGCCGGCGGCGGCGAGCTGCGCAGCCTGATCGTCTACGTCGCCTTCCTCCTCTACAGCGGAGCCCTCGCCGTCCACTACCTGTTCCTGGCCGAGCCGACCAGGCTGCGAATCGGCTGGGCCCCGGAGGGGCCGTACTAGGCTTGCCCGCCTATGGGCGATTGGCGCGCCGACCTATGCCAGCGGTCCTACGCCGCCTTCCGCAAGCGTGACGCGGACGCTGCGGCGGCGCTCTATGACCCCGATTGCGAGTGGCTTGTGGGCGCGGCCAGCGCCGCCCTTGGGGAGACCGCCTACCACGGCCACATCGGGGTGCAGGCGCTGATGAGCGACATCAACGAGGTCTTCCCCGACTGGGACCCGGTAATCGAGGAGTTGAGGTTGCGCGAGGACGGCGCGGTGCTGGTCCGGGCACGGGTCGAGGGAACCGCCCGCGACACCCGCATGGCCCTGCACATGCCGCAACTCGCACAGGTGATCGAGTTCCGCGATCGCCGCATCCTGCGGGTCACCCAGACGGGCTTCCCGCCACCCGGATGGGACGACGCGTCCGAGATCTCCTGAGGCGGACGGATCAGCCTTCCTGCCAGGTGACCCCGACCACCGTGCGGCGGCCGGGAAGGCCCTTGAGCTCGACCTCGCGTCGTTCGGCCAGCAGCGGGTCCGCGGCCCCGCCGGCCGCCTCGCCGGCCTCGGCGGTGATCAGGATCTCGCCGCCGCGTGCCTGATCCGCGACCCGTGCCGCCAGGGCGACGTTGCGACCGAAGAGGTCGCCTCCCTTCTCGAGCGCGGGACCGGTGTGGATCCCAATCCTGACCGCGATCCCCGCTCCCCGAAGGCGGCGCGGACCGGAGGCCAGCCGGCGCTGGATCTCCACCGCCGAGCCGATCGCCTCCTCGGCGGCGGCGAAGGCGATCATGAAGCCGTCGCCCTGCGACTTGACGATGTGCCCGTCGTGACCGCCGGCGCAGCGGCGGACGATCTGATCGTGGGCGCCGAGGACCTTCAGCCACGCCCTGTCGCCGAATCGCTCGTTGAGCGCCGTGGAGTCCTCGATGTCGGTGAAGAGGATCGTCAGGGTGCCATCGCGGTCCGCCAGCTCGCGCAGCTCGGGCTCCGCCTCCTCGGCCCAGCCGGCGAGGTCCTCGAAGGAGCTCCAGAGCACCTCGCCGAGGCCTTCCTGCCTGACTCGGGTCGCGGTTTGAAGCACCGCCTTCAGCGGAGGCAGAGGAGCCAGCGCCCGATCCTGCCGCCTGGCTCGCTCGCGCGCCAGCTCGTCCTCGAGACGCGCGGCGCGGTGCCGTTCCCGTTGCCAGAGGAAGCCGACTGCGAAGAGGGCCGCGCCGGCGACGATCAGGAGGATGAGAGAGGTCTCGTACACGGAGGCCTTTGCGTGGCGTCCCCGAGTCTATGGGTGATCTAGGCTCCAACCGGTGCTCCGGTTTCGAGGATTTCGAGAGGCGCTCGCGGTGACCCTGCTGCTGGCGCTGGCCATTGCGCCCAGCGCCGCCGCGCAGGACCCGGATCGCTGGCTGCTGACCGGCGCCAGCTCAATCCCCGTCAACTACTGGCAGGGGCTGGCTTCCGACCCGGCGAAGCAGAACGTCTACTTCACCGGAGTCAGGGAAGGTCTCTGGAGAACGACGCCTCAGCTTCTTCAGACTGCCGGGATCCCCAACGCGATCCCGCCCGAGGTCCTCGCGAACGAGGGCTACAACCACATCGGCGATCCCACCTGGGACCGTCGTGAGGGGGGCCGCGTCCTGCTGCCGATGGAGTGCTACGACTTCACCCTCGGCAACACCTGCGGGACAGGCGCCTTCGGGGAGACCGCATCCGGCGCCGACGCATACATCAACGGCGGTAGCCCCACGGAGGGCTTTCTCGGCGGTTCCGTTGGCCCCTTCTCGGGGATCTATCACGGCATCGCCGGCGCCAGTGCAGTCGACCTTTTGTTCATGGCCGGCCTGCTCGGCATCGGCGCAGCGCTCCTGCTCGGCATCGCGATGAAGCCGGCCTGCATCGCCGGAGCCACGATGGTCATGCTGATGTGGACCGCGGCCCTGCCACCGGAGAACAACCTGTTCATGGATGACCACGTCATCTATGCGCTGGTGCTGATCGGTCTGGCCGCAGTAGGAGCCGAAAAGACGCTCGGGCTGGGAGAGCGCTGGGCCCGGACCGGCTTGGTTCAACGGTACGGCTGGCTCGCCTGAGCCGGCGCCTCGCCTGAGCCGCCGCACCGCCAACCGGGCGGCGCGCTCAGCTCGGGGTTCTGCACCTTGTCGGCAGCGTAGATGACGAGAGCGGGGGGCCCCCGGCGGACACGTTCGCGCGCCTCGTCCCTTTGCTCCTCCTCACAGGAGATCGACGGATCGTCGCTGACCAGCCCCACGAGTCCGCTCACCTCAGGACCAAACCGGGCCTCCAGCTCCGAGCGCTCGGCGTCCGTGTCCTCAAGGACATCGTGACGGACCGCCGCGGCCACCACTCGATCCGGGTATTCGGAGCGCTCCAGCATCGACGCCACTTCGAGCGGGTGCAGGACGAAAGAGGCGCCGTCTGCGTCACGGTGCTGCCCGCAGTGGCGCTCGCGCGCAAAGACAACCGCGGCTCGGGTCGTAGGAAGGTGGTCGAAGAAGCTCAGATCCGCGTCCGGCCTGTTCGCTTCGGCCATGTTCGGCAGTCTCCCCGTAATCGCCTATCCGAACGAGGTCACGCGGGTGAAGGCGCTGTTCGACCGCCCGGGCCTATTCGTCTGGCACTGCCACATCCTCGAGCACGAGGACAACGAGATGGTTGAATGTAACTTCACCGCATCAAGACTGTGGCCAACCCTCGATGCGCTCTCCGCGAGGCTGAGCGAGACTAATTGGATGAGGGGCTCGGTCATGGCCCTTCCCACACCTGCCGACGGGCAGGGGAGAACGGATGAAAGAGATGTTCACCCAGGTGCTCGGCGCCACCCGCGCAACCGCCTCAGTGATGGCGCGGGACCTGCTCGGCTTCCGAGCCGAGGATCCGCTAGCCGAGCGAGATCCGAAGTTCATCCGCGAGACCCTGCCGGGCTTGGGCCGCTTGGCGAATCTCTACTTTCGCCCCAAGGTGCGGGGGCTCGAGCAGATCCCGGACGAGGGGCCGGTGCTGTTGGTCGGCAACCACTCGGGCGGGACCCTGATCGCCGACACCTTCGCCTTCGCCTACTGCTTTTACAACCATTTCGGGCCCGACCGGCTGTTCCACCAACTCGCCCACGACCTCGTCTTCCAGGTGCCAGGTCTCGCACCCCTGCGCAAGTACGGGACGATTCCAGCCAACCACGAGAACGCGGTGGCGGCGCTGGGGAAGGGCGCGGCGCTCCTCGTCTACCCAGGCGGGGACCACGAGACCTATCGCCCCTCCTGGCACTCCGGCGAGATCGACTTCGGCCATCGCAGCGGCTTCGTTCGTCTGGCGCTTGCGGCCGACGTGCCGATCGTCCCCGTCGTGGCGATTGGGGGCCAGGAGACCGCCCTCTTTCTGACCCGTGGTGAGCGGCTCTCTCACCTCCTTGCCCTCGACCGGCTGCTGCGTCTCAAGGTCGTGCCGATTCAGATCGCGCCTCCCTTCGGCGTGACGGTGCTGGACCTGCCGGGCCGCGTCCCGTTGCCCTCCCAAATCACGATCCAGGTCCTGCCCAGGATCGACCTGCGCCGCCGGTTCGGCCACCACCCTGACGAGGAGGCGGTCTACCACGCGGTCACGGCGATGATGCAGGAGGCGCTCGACGAGCTCTCGGCCGAGCGTGACCTTCCGGTAGTCGGCACACTCGGTCCCCGCGAGGAAGGGAGCGAAGTTGTCGAGGAACTTGAGCACGGGGGTCTCGAGCGCGAGGTCGAGGCGGCGATCGAAGCCGAGAGCTCGAAGCCCTCGACCTTCGAATTATGAGATCGCCGCCCGGCTCTGTGGGGCGTTCCACCGCACTCGGCAGTTAGCGGTAGACGCGACTGCTGCCGGCGTTAGCGAGACTTCTCGACTAAGCGCGCTCGACCACCGATGGGTGCAGAGCTGGTAGGGCACTCCAGAGCGATCACTTGCT
>JBBRHQ010000233.1:0-4666 GCA_038222365.1 Solirubrobacterales bacterium | reverse complement strand
CTGGTCGTGTTGGTCCCGATGTCGATTACCCCGATGAGCACCCTCGGCGCATCCTCTCAAACCCACCAGGCCTAGGCGGTTCACCTTCAGGTGCAGCGGATTTTCCGCCGCGAGCGTGAATACCGTGGCCCCGGCAGCGTTGTGTATAGACGATGTCGACCTGCCCGAACACCGGATTGACGGTCCCCGAGTGCAGCTGCACCCGGTGCATCGAGCGTCAGTTGGAGCGCTTCTCGCCCGCCGGCGCCTCCGCTCGTCGCTTCGTCCACGATCCCCTGCTCTGGCACGAGGTGCGCCCCAGCGCGCCCTCGCCCCGCTCGGTCTCCGAACGGCTTCAGCGGCCCGTCCTCTAGTCCTCTAGGCGCCGAGCACCTTGATCACCAGCCGCTTCGGGCGGCGCCCATCGAACTCGCAGTAGAAGACCTGCTGCCACGGCCCGAGGTCGAGGCGACCCGCGGTCACCGGAAGGACCACCTGGTGGTGGACGAGGAGGTTCTTCAGGTGGGCGTCGCCGTTGTCCTCCCCGCCGCGGTGGTGGCGGAAGTCGCCGCCCTCTGGAAGTAGGCCCTCGGCGACCTCGTTGGAGGGCGCGGCCCAGCTCGGAGGCGCGACCTTGTCGAGCCACTCCATGACGTCCTCGTGCAGGCCGGGCTCATCGTCGTTGACCCAGACCCCGGCGGTGATGTGCATCGCCGAGACCAGGACCATCCCCTCCTCCACCCCCGCCTCGTCGACGGCCGTCTGCACGTCCTCGGTGATGCGGATCAGCTCGCGGCGCTCCCGGGTCTCGAAGGTCCTATATGCCGTGTGTGATTTCATCGAAAACGAGCTTCGCACACAGCCCACGCCGAGAACGTCCGGGGCGGCGTTAGAGTGGCCGGGTGGCCGGCCTTCTGTCGATTGAGCGGCGCGCGGAGGTCGCCCTTCTCACCCTGCAGCGGCCGGAAAAGCGGAACGCGCTCTCGATCGACCTGCGGGTCGAGCTGGCCGACGCCCTCGCGGCCCTGGGCGGGGACCGGGAGGTCGGCTGCATCGTCCTCAGCGGGGCCGGGTCGGCCTTCTGCGCCGGGATGGACGTCACCGAGTTCGGCGGCGACGCCGACCACAAGCGGCGGCTGGTGGAGACCTCGACCGGCGCCTTCGAGGCGATCGGGTCGTGCCCGAGGCCGGTGGTCGCCGCGATCAACGGTCCGGCGCTGGCCGGCGGCTTCGCCCTGGCGCTGCTCTGCGACATCCGCGTCGCGGCCTCCTCAGCCACCTTCGGGTTTCCGGAGCTGCCGCGCGGGATCCCGCCCTCCTACGCCTCGGCGCGGGCGGTGCTCGGGCCGGGTCAGGCGGCGGAGGTCTCGCTCAGCGGTCGCACCTTCGACTCCGAGGAGGCACTCGCCCTGGGGGTCGTCAACGAGGTCGTCGGCGACGGCGAGGCCCTCGAGCGCTCGCTCGAGGTTGCGGCGGGCATCGCCGCCGCGCCCCGCTCGGCGACCCTGGAGACGAAGCGCAAGATCCTCCTCGACCGCGAGCGGATCTTCGGCCCGCTCTTCGCCGAGGAGGCTCGCGTCTTCCGCGAGACGCTGCTCGGCTCAGAGCCGGACGACGCCGCCTAGATGGCTGATTCCGAATTGACGCCCGCGGGGGAGCGCAGGGCAAGCTGGGCGCCGCACATGGTCGAAGCAGGTAGCAGTGCTACCTGCAAGGCCATGGGTGGGGATCCAGCGCCGCTCTGCGCTGCTAGCCGTGGGTGCGGCAATAAGGAATCGATCATCTAGCCGCCGGCCACTAGCCGCAAATGGGCCAGGGGCTGGAGCCCGAGCGCGAGTAGAGCAGCGCCGCCCGGTAGTCCTGCTCGGCCTCGGGCGCCGCGGCGGGGTCGCCATTGCCGCCGACCGAGGCCCAGGTGCCGGTGTCGAACTGGTACTTGCCTCGGTAGGTGCCCGAGGCGTCGACCACGGTCGGGTCACCACCCGACTCGCAGGCGGCGATCGAGTTGAGCGTCGCCTGCGAGATCCCTCCGGGCAGGGTCGCGAAGACCTCGCGACGCTGCTCTTGCAGCGCGGAGCGGCGGTCTGCCCGAATCTTGGGGACCTGGATGGCGATCGTCTTGTGCAGGTGCCTGGCGGGGCGCTGCAGCGCGGTCATCCGCGCCTCGATCCGCGGCCGCGGCTTACCGGCGCCGTCCGGCGCCTGGCCGGCCGCCGCGAGTGCGGCAGCCGGGCAGGCTATGCCCGCCAGTGCCGCGATGGTCACTCCGATCCTCGAAACCTTTGTTTTCAGCATGCTTCGAACAACCTCCGTTCGTGCGTCGATGCCCGGTCGTCCGCGCGCATCGGGCGCGCGAAGCGGCCGCGTGTCGGCCTCGCGAACGGGAGGTGCGAGGCAAAGGCGACTTTCCGGACTCCATGGCCCCGGCGGCTGTGATCTGGAGCGCCGCTGCCCTGCCTGCTGGCGGGCGGCGCCTGCCGGGGTCTGTTCCGTGTAGGGCATGGAACCCTGCCAGGCCGGCGTGTTGCGGTTGTGTGACCTTCGTCACATGCAACGATCGGTACGAGCCCGACGCCGGAACCGGCGCCGAACGCAACGTTGGGGCCCCTATGGGCACGAAAAGTTGCGTTCGGCCGGCGGGCGAGCCCGGCGTTAGACTCGCGGCGCGATGGCTGACGGCCCCGATCCGACCGTGCCACCGCCGGGCGAACGCCACCCGGAGCGGCCGCTGCCCCTCCCCGCTCGCCTCCTGGGAGCCGGCGTCCGGGGTGCGCAGACGATCGCCGGGGCCACCGGGGTCGACCGGGCGGTCGAGGTGGCCACCGAGGAGGCAATCGTCGCCGCGGTCGAGAGCGAGGCGGTGGAGCGGGCCCTGACCAGGGTGCTCCAGGGCCCCGCAGTCGAGCAGGCGGTGCACGGCGCGCTGCAGAGCGAGGTCCTGAAGCAGGCGCTGATCGAGGCGCTCGACAGCGAGCTGGTGGACGAGGTCTGGAGGCGGCTACTGGCCAGCGACGAGGCGCAGCAGCTGGTCGAGCGGATCGCCGAGGCGCCCGAGGTCCGAGCCGCGGTCGCGGCGCAGGGGGTCGGGCTGGTCTCCGACGTAGGCCGCCAGGTCGCCCGATTCGCCCACCACCTCGACCGGACCGTGGAGCGGATCGCCCGTCGCATCGTCTTCAGAGAGCCCCGCACCGGTACCACCGCCAACGCGGGCCTGATCAGCAGGGCGCTGGCGATCGGGGTCGACATCGTGATCGTCAACCTGAGCTTCTCCGCCCTCGCAGCGGTCGTCGCGCTGATCGTTTCCGCCTTCAGTGGCAACAACAGGGGCGCCTCCGGAGAGGCGCTGGTGCTGGGGGCCGGGATCTGGATCGGATTGGGGGGCGTCTACCTGGTCAGCTTCTGGTCACTCGCCGGCCAGACACCCGGGATGCGCTTCCTCGGGATCCAGCTCGACTCCCACGGGAAGCGGCGACTGCACCCCGGGCAGGGCGCGAAGCGCCTGATCGGCCTCGGCCTCTCAATCCTCACCTTCGGGATCGGCTTCCTCGGGATCCTCTTCAACCAGCGGCGCCGCGGCTGGGAGGACCGCTTCAGCGACTCGGAGGTGCTCTACATGCAGCCGGCGGTGAGCCCCGCCCCATGGTCGACCATCGGACCGGCGGCGGAGCGGCCGGACCCCGTTGCCTAGGCGGCGACCGGGCGCCGCTCCAGCACGGCCTCGGCCCCCAGCGCGGGGCTGATCGTGATCGCCCGGCGCCGTGCCACCTCGGTTGCGCCGCCGGCAGCGACCAGCTGGTTGGCGGCGAGCACCGTGCGCAGCACGATCCGCATCTCCAGAAGGGCGAAGTTGGCGCCGATGCAGCGCCGCCTGCCGCCTCCGAAGGGAATCCAGGTGTAGGTCCCGGGGGCTCCCTCGAGGAAGCGCTCGGGCCGGAAGGAGTAGGGATCCGGGTAGATCTCGGGATCGTGGTGGACCAGATAGGCGTTGGGGACCAGGCAGACTCCGGCGGGATAGGACCAGCCACCGACCTCGATCGGGGCCTTGACGAACCTCGGGGCAGCGTTTGGCAGGACCGGGCGGCGACGCAGCGTCTCCTGCACGGTCGCGGTCAGGTACTCCTCTCCACGATCGCCGTCTATCTCCGCCACCAGCCGCTCCAGCACCGCCGGCTCATGGGAGAGCCGGGCAAAGCACCAGGCGAGCTCGGAGGCGGTGGTCTCGTGCCCGGCGACCAGCAGGGTCATCAACTCGTCGCGGATCTCCTCGTGGGTCATCTCCGTGCCGTCCTCGTGACGGGCCTCGAGCAGCATCGTCAGGACGTCGTCACCGGCGACGCCGCCGGCGCGGCGCTCCTCGATCAGCCCGGCGATGATCGCGTCTGTCTCCCGGCTGTGCTCGTCGAAGCGTTTCCAGGGTCCCCGCCCGCCGAGTAGGCGCTGGAGCGGTGGCATCAGCGAGATCGGATTGGAGCCGAACTCGAGGATCGCGGTCAGCCGATCGCGCAGCGAGTCAAGCCTCTGCCCCTGGTCTAGACCGAAGACGGCCCGCAGGATCACCTCCAACGCGAGGGCCTGGAGGCGCGGGTGCAGGGTCAGCCGCTCGCCGCGCGGCCAGCCCTCGACCTCCTCGCGGGCCACCTCCTCCATCAGCCCCACCAGCCGCGTCATCCGCTCACCGTGAAAGGCG
>JBBRHQ010000232.1:0-4669 GCA_038222365.1 Solirubrobacterales bacterium | reverse complement strand
CGGCGAACCTCGGCAGCCCGTGCTGGCGGGTGCCGAGCACTTCCCCTTCGCCGCGAAGCCCGAGGTCCAGCTCGGCGAGCCGGAACCCGTCGCTCTCCGAAGCCACCGCCTCCAGGCGGCGGCGGGCCAGCTCGCCGGCTTCCTCGGCGAACAGCAGGCAGTGGGACGGGTGCTCTCCGCGGCCCACCCTGCCGCGCAACTGATGGAGCTGAGATACGCCGTACCGCTCCGCCCCCTCGACCACGATCACGGTCGCGTTGGGAACGTCGATACCGACCTCGATCACGGTGGTGGCCACCAGGACCTGCGTCTCGCCCCCGGCGAAGCCGGCCATCACCTCGCTCTTCTTCGCCGCCGGCATCTGGCCGTGCAGAGCCTCGATCCGGAACCCCCGCAGCTCGCCGGCCGCGAGGCGGGCGAGCTCCTCGGCCACCGTCTTTGCCTGGAGCTTCTCCGAAGAGGAGACCAGCGGGCAGACGACGAACGCCTGGCGCCCCTCCCGGAGGCGCTCCCTGATGAACTCATACGCCGCGGCGCGGCGCTCCTCCCCCACCAGCCAGGTCCCGACCGGCATCCTCCCGGCCGGGAGCTGGCGGAGCACGGAAGCGTCAAGATCGCCGTAGACGGTCAGCGAGAGGGTCCTCGGAATCGGCGTCGCCGTCATGTGGAGGAGGTGCGGTGCCGCTCCACCCGGGGCCTTGGCGTCGAGCGCGGCGCGCTGTCGGACCCCGAAGCGGTGCTGCTCGTCGACCACGCAGACGCCGAGCCGGTCGAACTCGACCGCGGGCTCGATCAGGGCGTGGGTCCCCACCACCAGGCCGAGCTCACCAGAGGCGAGCCGGGCAAGGCAGCGGCGCCGCTCGGCCGCGGGGGTCGATCCGCTCAACAGCCCGAAAGTGACCGCCTCCGAACCCAGCAACCTGTCCAGGGTCGCCGCGTGCTGCTCGGCAAGGGTCTCGGTCGGCGCCATCAGCGCCGCCTGAAACCCGGCCTCGAGCGCCCGCAGCATCGCGTAGAGGGCTACCACCGTCTTGCCGGAGCCGACCTCGCCCATCAACAGCCGCTGCATCGGCTCCCCCGAGTCGAGGTCGCGATCGAGGTCGGCAAACGCCCCGCGCTGATCATCGGTCGGCTCAAACGGGAGCGAGGCGAGCCAGCGCCCGAGAAGCGGGCCGGGAGCGCCGAGCCGCTGCCCGGGCTTGGCCACCCGGCGACCGCGCCTCCGGGCGGCTAGAAGCGCCTGGTAGAGGAAGAGCTCCTCGAAGACGATCCTCTCGCGGGCTTCCTCGGCCTGTCGCTCGCCCTCGGGGAAGTGCATAGCGCGGAGGCTGTCGGCCGCGCCGGGGAGGGCGCGGCGGCAGCGGAGCTCGGCGGGGAGGGGCTCGATCACGTCGCCGGCCCGCGCCAGCGCCTCCCAGACCCATTCCCTGATCCGCTGCGGGCGCAGTCCCTCGGTCGCCGGGTGGACGGGGACCAGGCCGGTCGTGTGGATCCCAGCCGGCATGGCGCCCGCTCCCCCGCTCTCCAGGAACTCGTGCTCGGAAACGCGGAAGCCGCGGCGGTCGAGCTTCCCGACCAGGAGCATCTCCACCCCCTCCCGCAGCCGCTCGGCCAGCCAGGGCTGGTTGAACCAGGTCGCCCCGATGCTGCCGCTGGCGTCGGCGACCGTCGCCTCGACGATCGTCAGGCCCCGGCGCCGTGCCCGTCGCAGCTTCACGGCGCGAACCTCGACCATTACCGTCGCCTCCTCCCCGAGGCGCAGATCACCGAGCGGACGGGCCGCCGAGCGGTCGCGGTAGCTGTGGGGAACCCGCAGCAGGAGATCGCCGACCGTCTCGATCCCCGCCTCGGCGGCGATCGAGGAGAGCTTCGGCCCGACTCCGGAGAGAGTCGTCAGCGGCGCCCGCAGGGAGGCTGGCCGCGGGGTCCGGACCGGCGCCTCCAACAGCGCCCGGTGATCGCCGTCGGCGGCCGCGGCGGCGAAGCCGGTCACTGCGCCGCCAGGACGACACGGCGGAATCGCTCGATCGAGGGATCGGCCATCGCGCTTCTGAATCTAGCTGGGGTGGCGGGCGGCTCAGGCCGCCTTGGTGACCTTATTCGCCTTCAAACAGCGGGTGCAGACGTAGACACGGCGGGGGCTGCCGCCCTCCTCGATCCGCACCTTCTGCAGGTTGGCGCCGAAGCGCCGCCTGGTAGCGACCATCGAGTGGCTTCGGGAATTGCCGAAGGCCGGTCCCTTGCCGCAGCTGTGGCATATCTTTGCCATCGCGATGGAGGATGGTAGCCGGATCGAGATCCCCCCACGTTTCAACGGGCCCTCCAGTAGCGGTCAGGGTGGCTACTCCTGCGGACTGTTCGCCGACCACGTCGCCGAGCCCGCCGAGGTCACCCTGCGGCGGCCGGTCCCGCTCGGTCGGGCCCTCGAGGTCGAGCGCCTCGGGCCCGAGGAGGTCGCGGTCAAGGACGGGGCCGTGCTGATCGCCGAGGCGAGATCGGCGCCGCTGGAGATCGAAGTGCCGCCGCCGGTCGGGCTCGACGAGGCGATTGCGGCAAGGGAGCGCTTCCGCAGCGCCGATCAGAGCTTCGCCCACTGCTTCGTCTGCGGCCCGCAGCGAGACGATTCCCAGCGCGTCTTCGCCGGCCCGGTCGCCGGCAGGGAGATCGTCGCGACCCCGTGGCTCGCAGAGGCCGAGTGGCTGGCCGAGGACGGCGCCGTCCGGGACGAGTTCGTCTGGGCGGTGCTCGACTGCCCGACCTGCTTCGCGCTGGAGCTGCGCAGGCCGGGACTGCTGGCGATGCTGGGCCGACTCTCGGCGCGCCTGCTCGAGCCGATCCCACTGGGGGAACCGCACGTGGTCATGGCCTGGCCGATCGCCAGCCGCCGCCGCAAGCACGAGGCGGGCTGCGCGATCTTCTCCGAGGACGGCCGGCTGAAGGCCGCCGCACGGGCGATCCAGATCGAGGTCGGCGAGGTCAGGCCAGCTGCCGGCGAAGCATCGCCATCCGCGCCACGGTGAGGGCCGCGTTTCGGCCCTGGTCGCGTCTGTCGCCGCCGGCCCTCGCCAGCGCCTGGTCCATCGTTTCGCAGGTGATCACGCCGAAAGCACAGGGAACCCCGGTGGTGAGCTGCACGTCCTGGACCCCGCGGGAGGTCTCCGCGCAGACGTAGTTGTAGTGGTCGGTCTCACCACGGATCACGACCCCGAGGCAGGCGACTCCGGCGAATCGCCCGGTCTCGGCGCAGAGCTTGGCGGCGTAGGGCAGCTCGAAGGACCCGGGGACCCCGTACTCGTGCACCGAGGCCTCGCTCACCCCCGCCAGATCGAAGCCCTCGGCCGCACCATTGCAGAGCCGGTCGGCGATCTCCTCGTAGAAGCGGGCGCAGACGACCGCAAACTCGAGCGGCGCCAGAGCCTCGCGCTCGGCTTCCGAGAAAGACTCGTGGAAGGCGGGGCCTTCAGTCATTCCCGCCGGAGTCGCGCTCGTGCTCGTCGTGGATCATCTCCTCGTCGAAGGCGAGGCCCTGATGGTGGAGGGAGTGGCCGAGCTTGTCGCGCTTGGCCCGCAGGTAGTCCTCGTTGTGGGCGTTGGGGGCGGCCTCTATCGGCACCTGCTCGCTGACCGAGAGCCCGTACCCCTCGAGCCCGACGATCTTCTTCGGGTTGTTGGTGAGGATCCTGATCGAGGTCAGGCCGAGGTCGCCGAGGATCTGGGCGCCGATCCCGTAGTCGCGCAGGTCCGCCGGGAGGCCGAGCTGGAGGTTCGCCTCGACCGTGTCCACCCCTTCCTCCTGGAGCTTGTAGGCACGAAGCTTGTTGAGCAGGCCGATCCCCCGCCCCTCCTGGGAGAGGTAGAGGAGGACCCCCCGGCCCTCCCGCTCGATCATCGCCAGCGCCGCCTCAAGCTGCTCGCCGCAGTCGCAGCGGAGACTGTGGAAGACGTCCCCGGTGAGGCACTCGCTGTGGACGCGCACAAGGACGTCCTCGGCGCCGGCGACCTCTCCCTTGACCATCGCCACGTGATGCTTGTCGTCGACCAGCGAGCGGTAGCCGACTGCGGAGAACTCGCCGAAGGTGGTCGGCAGGGTGGTGCCGACCACCCGCTCGACCAGCTTCTCGGTCCGCCGCCGGTAGGCGATTAGCTCGGCGACGGTGATCATCTTCAGCCCGTGATGCCCGCAGTAGGGGATCAGGTCGGGGACCCGGGCCATGCTGCCGTCGTCGTTCATCACCTCGCAGATCAGCCCAGCGGGGTTCAGCCCCGCAAGGCGGGCCAGATCGACGCTCGCCTCGGTGTGACCGGTGCGCTCGAGGACCCCACCCTCCTTTGCCTTCAGCGGGAAGAGGTGGCCAGGGACGACGATGTCATCGGGCCCCGATTCGGGGTCCACGGCAACCTGGATCGTGTGGGCGCGATCGTGGGCGCTGATCCCCGTGGTCACTCCCGATGCAGCTTCGATCGTCACCGTAAAGGCCGTCTCCAGCGGCGCCTCGTTCTTCGCGGTCATCAACCGCAGACCGAGCCGATCACAGCGCTCCGGGGTGAGCGCCAGGCAGATCAACCCACGGGCCTCCTTGGCCATGAAGTTGACTGACTCCGGCGTCGCAAACTGTGCCGCCATCACCAGGTCGCCCTCGTTCTCGCGATCCGCTCCGTCGCAGACGAC
>JBBRHQ010000231.1:0-4678 GCA_038222365.1 Solirubrobacterales bacterium | reverse complement strand
GATCGGCTACCGCATGGTGCTCGCCTGCTATGCGACGGCGGTCGCGCTGAACGGCTTCCTCCCCGCCAACGTCGGCACCTTCGTGATGCTGGCGATGTTCACGACCCTGATCGCCGCGGCCAGCTTCGCCGCCGTCTTCTCCGGGCTGGTCGTGCAGAAGATCCCCTTCTCCGTCTTCAACATCACCCTCTACCTCTACCTCTTCCTCTCGGTCGCCGGCTCGTTCTCGATCAAGCTCGGGTTCCTGGCAGACCACACCGGCCTGATCGCGCTGACGGCGGCCGGCATCGTGGTCCTGATCATGCTGCTGGCGCGGATCTTCTGGAGGCGCACCGAGAAGCTGCGCGCCCAGCTGATCACCGGGGGCGCCGTGCTTCGAAGCCCGCGCCAGCTGCTGGTCAAGGTGGCGCTGCCCGAGCTGAGCAGCTACCTGGCGCGGCTCGGAGTGATCGCCGTCTTCCTCGGCGCCTACGGGATACCGGTGACCTTCCACAACGTCGCCGGGGTCACCGCGTCGAACTCGATCTCGAACTCGATCTCGGTCACCCCGGGGGGCGTCGGCGTCAACCAGGCAATGAACACCGCGGTTCTGAAGAAGGACACCGACACCGGCAACGCGACCGCCTACTCGGCCGCCCAGCAGCTGATCACCACCGCCTGGAACGTGATCTTCGCGGTGATCATGGTCTCCTGGGTGTTCGGGTGGTCCGGGGGGCGGGCGCTGGTCTCCTCCTCCTACGGAGATGCAAAGGTACGCAGCCACGAGATGACCGAGGAACGCAAGAGGCGCAAGCGCGAGAAGCTGCGCCAAGACAATGGGGGCGAGCATGGCTGAGGCTCCGGGCGGAGAGAGTCCGCCCGGCGCCGGCCACGCGGAGTCCGACCCGACCGAGGTCATGGCGAACCGCCGCTTCGCGGTGCTCCTCGTCTTCGTCGCGATCGTCGGGGTGATCACCTCGCTGGCGGCCTGGTGCTTCCTCGAGCTGGTCCAGCAGATCCAGACCGGGGTGTTCACGGATCTGCCCAAGGACCTCGGCTATGAGGGCGGGGCGCCGAACTGGTGGTACCTGGTCGTGCTCGCGATCGCCGGGCTGATCACCGCAGCGGCGATCACCCGCCTGCCCGGAAACGGCGGTCACACTCCGGCGAACGGCCTCAGCACCGAGCAGCTGGGACCGGAGGCGCTGCCCGGCGTGATCCTCGCGGCGCTCGCCTCGATCGGCCTCGGTGCGGTCGTCGGTCCCGAGGCGCCGTTGATCGCGATGGGCGGGGGCCTCGGGGTGATTGCCGCCAGACGCTTGCAGCGGAACCCGCCGCAACAGATGGTCGAGATCGTCTCCGCCGCGGCCACCTTCGCCGCCGTCTCCTTCCTCTTCGGCTCCCCGCTGATCGCCGCGATCATCCTGATCGAGGCGATCGGCATCGGCGGCTCGCAGCTGAGGATCGTCCTCGTCCCGGGGCTGATGGCGGCGGGGATCGGCTCGCTGGTCTCGGTCGGCATGGGCTCGTGGACGGGACTCAGCACAAGCGACATCTCGATCGGGGTCCTACAGCTACCCGCGTTTGCGCGTCCCGATCTCACCGACTTCCTCTGGACGATCCCCTTCGCGGTCGCGGTTGCCGCCCTGGTGCTCGCCATCTTCGCGCTGGCAAAGCCACTCGTGGATGTGATTCAGCGTCGGCCGATCCTCCTCACCCCGGCAACCGGACTGATCATCGCCGGCCTCGCCATCGCGTTCTCGGAGATCACCAACCACCCGGTGAGCGATGTCCTCTTCTCCGGCCAGGACCAGGTCGGCGGCCTGGTGACCCACGCCTCGGCGTATTCCGTCGGCGCGTTGATCGCCCTGCTCGCCCTGAAGGGTCTCGCCTACTCGGTCTCGCTGGCCGGCTTCCGTGGCGGCCCCGTCTTCCCGGCGATCTTCCTCGGCGCCGCTGCCGGTCTCGCCGCGGCCCAGCTGCCCGGGTTCGAGACGACCCCGGCCGTCGCGGTGGGCATCGGGGCGGCGACCGCG
Organism: Solirubrobacterales bacterium; assembly: GCA_038222365.1. Taxonomy (GTDB): domain Bacteria; phylum Actinomycetota; class Thermoleophilia; order Solirubrobacterales; family 70-9; genus JBBRHQ01. The sequence continues at coordinate 2,663 of JBBRHQ010000231.1, read as the reverse complement.
ACGGCGCTGAGGCTGCCCCTCTCCGCCGTCACCATCGCTCTGCTGCTGACCTCCCAGTCGGGCCTCGGATCCGGCCCGCTGATCATCGTCGGCGTCACCGTCGCCTACCTGGTCAGCCTGGCTGTCTCGCGTCGCCTCGAGCCCGACCCGCGGCATTCACCCGATCCGGGCGATACGTCCCGTGCTGCCCCCGCATAGGGTGGTCAGCGACAGGTCCACCCGATCGGAGATGTGAGTTCCTTGGAACGCACCGCCAAGCCAGCCGTAGAGGGTCCCGCCCGCCGTCGCGGGATCGTCACCGCACTGCTGATCATCGCGACGGCCCTCGCATTCCTCGCCGCCTTCTCGGTCTGGGCCAACCGTCAGGCGCTGAACACCGACAACTGGACAAACACCAGCACCAAGCTGCTCGAGAACAAGGACATTCAGGATCAGCTCTCGATCTTCCTCGTCAACGAGCTCTACGCCAACGTCGACGTGGAGGCCCAGCTCGCGCTGAAGCTGCCTCCCCAGCTTCAGCCACTCGCCGGTCCGGCCGCCGGCGGGCTCCGCCAGCTCGCGACTCAGGTCGCCGGAAAAGCGCTGGCAACCCCGCAGGTGCAACAGCTGTGGGCCAACGCCAATCGCGCCGCGCACCAGGACCTGCTCAAGGTCCTGGGCGGCGGCGGCCCCGCGGTCTCGACCACGGGCGGCGACGTTGTCCTCAACCTCAACGGGCTCGTCACCCAACTCTCCTCCCAGCTCGGCCTCCCGAGCGGCCTCGCCTCGAAGATCCCGTCCGAGGCAGGCTCGATCACGATCCTCAAGTCGGACCAGCTCGCGACCGCGCAGGACATCGCTGAGCTGATCAAGGGGTTGGCGATCGTGCTGACGGTTCTCGTCTTCGCCCTCTACGCCCTGGCGGTCTTCCTGGCCCGCGGCCGTCGGCGGGAAGCGCTGCGCGGCGTCGGCTTCGGTTTCGTGGTTGCCGGCGTCCTGGCGCTCGTCGTACGTAGCTTTGCCGGTGACGAGGTCGTCAACGCGCTGGCCTCGACCTCGATCAAGCCTGCCGCGGAGGCCGCCTGGGGCATCGGGACCTCGCTGCTGGTGACGATCGCCGTCTCGATGATCACCTTCGGCATCCTCCTGGCGATCGGCGCCTGGCTGGCGGGACCGACCCGGCCCGCGACCGCGGTTCGCCGCGAGGCCACCCCGTACCTGCGCGATCGCCGGGGAGCAACCTATGCCTTCGTCGCCCTGGTCTTCCTGGCGTTGGTCCTGTGGGCGCCGGTCACCGCCTTCCAGAAGCCGCTCGGCTTCCTCCTGCTCGCGGTCCTGATGGTCGCCGGCACCGAGGTGCTTCGCCGGCAGTCGGCGGCCGAGTTCCCGGACGCGGCGGCCGGGCACCTGGGCGAGCGGGTCCGGGAGGGCGTCGCCGGCTTCAGACGCCCCGCGCCGAGCCCTCAGCCTGGCAGAGAGATCAGCAAGGCCGCCGAGATCGAGCGGCTCCTGTCGCTGAAGGAGAAGGGGGCGCTGAGCGAAGAGGAGTTCGAGAGCGCCAAGGCCGAGGCTCTGGGAAGGACCTCCGGGTCGGATCCGTGAGGGAGAGTCGGGATAGCATCGACCGCGACCCGCGATTGTTGACTATCCGATGAACCCGATCAGTGAAAGCCGCATCCGCCCCATCGCGACGGGCATCGCCCTGGCCTTCGCCGCTCTGCTGATCAGCGCCGGCCCCGCCGAGGCGGCGAGCGCCGACTACACCAAGGGCTACGACCTCGGCCTCGAGGCGTGGAAGTACGGTCTGCCCCTCGTCAAGATGGATCAGACCTTTCGCACCCAGACCAGCGTCAACGTCCCCGTCGGCAGCGGCCGGGGGCCGGTCAACCGCTTCAGCCACGTCCGCAAGCTCGCCGGCGCCAGCGCCCGCGACGTGGTCGCGCCGAACAACGACACGCCCTATTCGATCGCCTGGCTCGATCTGCGGCGCCAGCCGATGGTGATCCACATCCCCAGGGTGAACCGCTACTTCGTGATCCCGCTCTATGACCCCTATACCGAGGACTTCAGGAATCTCGGCTCGGTCCGCAAGACGAAGCCCGGCGACTATGTGGTCACCGGCCCCGGCCAGCACCGGGTGAAGATCCCGAAAGGAACGCACCGGATCAAGAGCCACTACGGGCGCGTCTGGATCATCGGCCGGACCCAGAGCTTCGGCCGCGCCGACCTGGTCAGGGTGCATCGGATCCAAAACCGCTACAAGATCATCCCGCTGAGCCGCTACGGGACCCATTACCGGCCGCCGTCCCCGAAGCATCCCGACACAAAGGTCGACGACGTGCCGATGCCGGTGGGGCTGCATTTCCTCGACCGGCTTGGAAAGCTGCTGAAGAGGTTCCCTCCGCCGAAGGCCGACAGCCGGGAGCTGGCGACGCTCGCCCGGATCGGGGTCGGGCCGGGCAAGCGACCCTCCGCCAACGGCTCGCTCAGCGCCGACACCAAGCAGGGAATGATCGACGCCGTCGCCGCGGGACCCGGTGTGATTCAGAGCGAGGTCGTCGCCCATTACGTCAACAGCGCCGCCGCCCACAACGGCTGGCTGGTCTCCCCCACCGGGCACTACGGCACCGATTACGACTCCCGGGCGATCGTCACCCAGATCGGCCTCGGGGCACTGCGCCCCG
>JBBRHQ010000230.1:0-4702 GCA_038222365.1 Solirubrobacterales bacterium | reverse complement strand
GGTGACGGTGGCGAGGGAGACCGTGTCGGCGTGCTCGGGAAGCGGCTCGGTCACCGCGATCCGTCGTCCACCGCGGGTGACGATCAGGCGAAGCTGGCCCTCGCCCTCGCCGTGCTCGGCCAGCAGCGCGGCGATCTCCGCCTCCAGCGCGCCGCGGTCGAAGGAGAGCCTGATCGCCTTCGCCGAGCGTTCGAGGCGGTCGACGTGCTCGCCGAGCGCGTAGGGGGTGCCGCCGTAGAGGCGGATCACCTCGAAGGCGCCGTCGCCGCGGTAGAGGCCGTCGTCCTTCAGCGGCACCGTCGCCTCCGCGGTCGGCCGGATCTCTCCGTCGACGCTCGATAGCTCTGGCGCACTCATTCGCGTGGCGAGGCTACCGCGCACGCCCTATCCTGGGCTTGTGGGGTTTATTTTGGGGACGCTGGCGATTCTCGCATTCCTGATCGGCGTGCTGCTGCTGGTTGGCCATTTCTACCCGGGCAGCGGCGCCGATCTGGTCGACTGGAAGCCGACCCGCTCGCCCGAGGTCGAGGCGGAGCTCGAGATCGACGACATCGAGCAGATGATCGAGGCACAGAACGAGATGCGGCGGCGGCGGGGCGCTCCCGAGCTGACCGAGGCCGAGCTGCGACGCAAGGTCGCCGAGGACGAGCTCAACCGGCTGCGCGGGCGCGGACCCTTCGGAGCCGCCTGAGCCCGGCGTGGCGCGAGCGCTGATCGTCGGCTGCGGTTGCCGCGGCAGGCTGCTCGGGGCGGATCTGCTCGAGCGGGGCTGGGCGGTGCGCGGCACCTCGCGCTCGTCCGCCGGGCGCTCGGAGATCGCCGCGGCCGGGATCGAGCCGGCGCTCGCCGACCCGGATCGCCCCGGGAGCGTCCTCGAGCTGGTCGGCGACGTCGCCGTCGTCCACTGGCTGCTGGGCTCGGCGCGCGGAGACGGGGAGGCCCTTGCCGCGATCCACGGTCCGCGTCTCGAGCGGCTGCTCGAGCGCCTGGTCGACACGCCGGTGCGGGGCTTCGTCTACGAGGCGACCGGGACGGTGGCTACCGATCTGCTGCGAGGCGGGGCGGAGATCGTCCGGGAAGCGGGCCGGCGCTGGCGGATACCGGTGGAGATCGTCACCGCGGACCCGGAGGATCCGTCCGGATGGACTGAGGGGATGAGCGCCGCGACGGTTCGGCTGATCGCCTAGCGCCCGGCTGGTCCGTTCACCCTCCGAGCGCGGCGGCCAACCTGGCGTAGTAGTCGGTCAAGGTGTCGCGGAAGGTGACGCCGCTGGGGCGCAGGTTCCCGGCTCCGAGTGCCGGGTCGAAGAGCCCGTGGGCGGGGATCCCGTCGGCGTCGAACCACACCACGAAGGGCAGGTTCTCCTGGTCGAGCACCACGTGGAGATTGCCGACGACCGCCTCGGGCGTCGTGCCGTGCTGGCCGAACTCGTTGGTCACTACCGGGCGGCCGGTGATGTCCTTGATCGCATCGATCGTGTCGGTCAGCGCCTGCGCGTCGGTGTATCCCGTGGTCTTGTAGCCACCGACGTCGTCGAGCACGTACCAGTGGAAATTGACGAAGGTCAGCGGCACGTCGCCGGGATCGGTGCCGAACTGCGAAAGCAGGTATTCGGCGTCGATCCAGTTCTGGCGCGGCGCGACCCGGCTGAGGTGGGAGTAGGGGTCCGGATCGTCCGCGGCAACCCCGGTCAGGTCGTTGGCCATCCAGGCGTTCGAGCCACCACGGAACACCGTGGCGATGTAGGCGTCCGCCGCTGAGGTGCCCCGGGCCTTGCGAATGTGATTCCAAGCGACCAGGGAGATCGTCGTCCACGGGATCCCCCCGTCGGTGACGTTGATGTTGTGGGCCTTCGCCACGTCGACGGCGATCCGCAGCTCGGTCAGGTACTGGTTGGGCGTACCGGCGTAGAAGTTGTCCGCCGACTCCTCGTTTTCGACCGAGAGCAGCGGCGTCCTGTACTGGTCGAGCAGCGATGAGAGCCCGCTGCGAAACGCCGCCTGGGCCTCCGGCGTGTCGATCGGCTGGGTTTGGGTTCCGGCCGTCGCCTTGATCGTCAGCTGGGTCTGGATCCCGTTGGCGGTGAAGGGCTGCACGTCGGCGCTGAGCGGCTTGCCGACCACCTGATGAACGCGCTGGAGTTTCACGCCCAGCGCCTTGGCCTCGGTGATCTTGTCGCTGGTCGAGTAGGACATGGTGCCGTTAACCAGTCCCGGCAGGAAGGTGCCAACGGAGCTGCAGCCGGTGGCGCCGATTGCCAGCGCCGAGCAGATTGCGGCGGCGGCGAGCCTGCGTCGTCGTCTCCTCATCCCTTCGTCCTCTTTCCCCAGAACACCAAACCAAAACGATAACTGCGGAGCCGCTAGGTGTCGAGGCGATCCAGAAGGTCACCGAGGATGCGCGCGGTCGCACCCCAGATCAGGTGCTCCTCGACGGTGTAGGTGGGGGTGCGGATCGGCACCCCGCGGCGCACCAGGCAGCGCATCCCGAAGCCCTCGCGCAGGACCTGGAGCGAGAAGGTGAGCACCGTCTCGACCTCGGCCGGACTCGGCTCGAGAGCCAGCTCGCGCGGGTGCTCGATCAGGCCGACGAAGGGATGGACCTTGTAGGAGGTGACAAATGTGCCGATCGGGGGCAGGGCGCCGATCACCTCGACCGATTCCGGCGCCAGTCCGATCTCCTCTTCGGCCTCGCGCAGAGCGGTTTCGAGCAGGGCTTCGCCGGGATGGTCCTGGCGCCCCCCGGGGAAGGAGATCTCGCCGGCGTGGCGGCGCAGGTCGGCGCGGCGCTCGGTGAAGATCAGGCCGGGCTGCCGGGGCCAGCCGTAGAGCGCCAGCAGCACCGCGGCGTCGGTTGCGCCGTGGGCCTCCATCGCCTCGGCTTCCTCGGGTGAGAGAAGCAGGCGGCGGAGGTCCTCGCTCAGATGATCACCTGCACGGTGCCGCCATCGACGCTCCAGGCGGCGCCGGCGACGTAGGAGGCTCGCTCCGAGCAGAGGAAGACGATCGCGGCGGCGATCTCGCCTACCTCGGCGAGCCGGCCGATCGGGCGCTTGGCGCCGGCCTCCTCGAGGGCCGCCTCGCGGCTCTCCGCCCCCGAGAGCTCCCGTGACTGGTCGAGCAGCCCCCCCGGCTCCATCCACATCTCCGAGGTGGTCGGGCCCGGGCAGACCGCGTTGACCAGCACCCCCCGATCGGCGTAGCGGTCGGCGAAGAGCCGGGAGAGGGAAAGCTCCGCCGCCTTCGCCACCGAGTACTCGGGCATCGCCGCCGAGGGGCGCTTGCCGGCGGTCGAGCAGACGTTGACGACCCTGCCCCAGCCGCGCTCGGCCATCCTTGGGAGGGCGGCTCGCATCGCCCGCAGTGGCGCGATCACGCTGAGCTCGTACTGGAGGCGCCAATCCTCCTCCGGCACCTCCTCGAGCGTCCGCCACCTGGCGACCCCGGCGTTGTTGACGAGGACGTCGAGATCCCCGAAGCGCTCGCGGGCGCCCTCCAGCATGCGCTCCCCCGCGTCGTCTGCGGTGACATCGAGGGCGAGGGTCGCCGTCTCTCCGCGGGCTGCTCCGGCCTCGGCCGCGGCCTCCGCCAGCGCCTCGGCATCGCGCGCTACCAGCAGGACGTTGGCCCCCTCGGCGCAGAGCTGGAGGGCGGTCTCGCGCCCGATCCCCCGGCTGGCCCCGGTGACGACGCAGCTGCGGTCGGCGAGGCCGAGGTCCATCCGGTCAGACCAGCTCGATCCGCTCGCGGATCTCGACCTCGGTGTCGGCCGCCAGGGCCCGGTGGACCGGGCACTTGGCGGCGATCACCCGGATCCGCTCCTGCTGCTCGGGACTGAGCTCCTTTGGCAGGCGCAGGGTGACGGTGAAGTCGGTCGGCGCGGCACCGTCGAGCTCCATCCCGACCACGACCTCGACCTCTCCCACGGGCCACTGCTTTCGATCCGCGTACATCTCCAGGGTGATCGCGGTGCAGGCCGCGAGCGAGGCGGCGAGCACCCTGGTCGGGGAGGGGCCCTGATCGCCGCCGCCCGCTTCGCGCGGCTCGTCGATCACCATCGTGTGCCCGCCCTCGATCTCGACCTCGTGGGTGTAACCCTTGCGGCGGCGGGCGACGACCGTGACCAATGCTCAGTCCTTGCCCCGCCCCTCGAAGAGGTAGGGATCGTCGGTGTCGGCGGCGCGGGCCATTGCGAAGGCGAGATCGGAAGCGCGGTTGACGAAGCGGATCACCGTGTCATCGGCGAGCTCGCCCCGCTCGGCGAGGGCGGCGACTCGCCGCTCCGCCCGGCGAATCGTCGTCCGGGCGACGTCGAGCGCGGCCGAGAGCTCGGTGCCACCCGGGATCACGAACTTCGGCGGCAGCTCGACCCGGGCCATGTACTTGTCGATCAGCCCCTCGAGCTCGGCAACCATCGAGTCGGTGACCCGGCTGACGCCGTCCTCGAGCCGCTCCGCCGCCTCGGGCGCGGTCGCCAGCTCGGCCCCGGCGACGAACAGTCCGCTCTGCAGGCCGAGGATGTCACCCGCGAGCTCCTCCTCGCCGGGGCCGCAGAGGGCGCGGGCCGCGCCCAGCGCCGAGGTCGCCTCGTCCAGCGACCCGTAGGCCTCGGTGCGGCCGTCTGACTTCGGCACCCGGCCGCCGTACCAGAGCGAGGTCGTCCCGTCGTCGCCCTTGCGGGTGTAGATCTTCACCACGAGCC
>JBBRHQ010000229.1:0-4711 GCA_038222365.1 Solirubrobacterales bacterium | reverse complement strand
GAGGCTGCCGATCAGCTCGACCAAGTCCGCAGTCGGCCACCTGCTCGGGGCGGCCGGCGCGGTCGAGGCGATTGCGACAGTCCTCGCGCTGCGCGACAGGATCGCTCCGCCGACCATCAACTACGAGGTCCCCGACGAGGGCCTCGACCTCGATTACGTCCCCAACACCTCGAAGCCGCTGCCGAACGGCGACGGCCACCCGGCGCTGGGCATCTCCAACTCCTTCGGCTTTGGCGGGCACAACGCGGTGCTGGTCCTGGAGGGCCCGTGAGCGTCGCCGTCGCCAGACGCTCGGGTGCCGGCGATTCCGGGGCGCCGGGCAGCCCCCTGCGGCGCCTCGAGCTGCTCGCCGACCCCGGCTCGCTGGAGCTGATCCGCACCGGGGTCGTCTCGACCCGGATCGCCGAGCGGGCCCGCCCCGACGACGGCGTCCACGCCGGCGCCGCCCGGGTCGAGGGTCGCCCGGTCTTCTGTTACGCCGAGGACCCGGGCTTCCTCGGCGGCAGCCTCGGAGAGGCCCACGCGGACTCGATCGTCCGGGTGATGGAGCTGGCGCAGCGGGCCGGTGCGCCGGTCGTCGCCTTCGTCGAGTCGGGCGGCGCCAGGCTCCAGGAGGGCCACGCGGCGCTCGCCGGCTACGGGCGCATCTTCCGCCGCAGTGTCGAGCTCTCGCGCCTCGTCCCCCAGGTCTCCGTCGTCTCCGGCGTCTCCGCCGGTGGCGGCGCCTACTCGCCGGCGCTGACCGATTTCGTCGTAATGACCGCGGAGGGCCGGATGTTCCTGACCGGCCCCGGCGTGGTCCGGGCGGCGCTCGGCGAGGAGGTCGGGATGGAGGAGCTCGGCGGGCCGCGGGTGCAGGGCCGAAACGGGGTGGCCCAGTTCTCGGTCGACAGCGAGGCCGATGCCGCCGCGCTGGTCCGCGAGCTGCTCGGGATGCTGCCCTCGCGACTCGGCGACCCGCTCCCCTTCGTCCCCGGCAGCGCACCGGGCGGGGACCCATCGGCCGCGGTACCGAGTGCCTCGCGAAGGGTCTACGACGTTCGCGACGTCGCTGTCGCGATCGTCGACGACGGCCGCCTGCTCGAGGTCTCGCCCCGCTGGGCCCCGAACATGGTCACCGCGATCTGCCGGATCGAGGGGCGGCCGCTGGGCCTGATTGCCAACCAGCCGCGGAGGATCGCCGGCGTGATCGACGCCGCCGCGGCGGAGAAGGCGGCGGGCTTCATCGAGCGCTGCGAGCGCTTCGGCCTGCCCCTGGTCGTCCTCGTCGACACCCCCGGTTTCATGCCCGGCCGCCGCCAGGAAGCGCAGGGCGTGATCCGCCAGGGCGCCGCCCTGCTTCGGGCCTTTGCTGGCGCCACCGTGCCGAAGCTGACGGTGGTCCTGCGCAAGGCCTACGGGGGCGCGGTAATCACGATGAACTCGCGCGACCTCGGCGCCGATGCGGTCTTCGCCTGGCCCGGCGCGGAGATCGGGATCATGGCGGCGGGGCAGGCGGTCGACATCGTCCACCGCCGCCAATTGGCGAGTCAGGGTCCCGGGGCCCGCGAGCTGCTCGCGGCCGCCTACGAGGAGGAGCACTTGAGTGCCGAGGCGGCGGCGGCCAGCGGCTACGTCGACGAGGTGATCGCTCCGCCGCAGACCCGGGCCCGCCTGGCGGGGGCGTTGGGCTGGCGGGACAGCGGCGGATGAGCGGCGCTCCGGCGCCGTTCGGCGAGGACTTCGACGCCCTGCGGGAGGGCGCCTCCTTCGTCACTCCCGCCAGGACGATCACCGAGTCCGACCTCGTTTCCTTCTCCTCCCTGACCGGCGACTGGCATCCCCAGCACGCCGACGCCGAGTGGGCGGCGCGCAGCCAGTTCGGCGAGAGGGTCGCCCACGGCATGCTGGTCCTCTCCTATGCGATCGGGCTCGTCCCGATCGATCCCGACCGGGTGATCGCCCTGCGCGGCGTGGACGGCGTAGTTTTCAAGCGCCCGGTGCGGATCGGGGACACGATCAGGGTCAAGGGCCGCCTCGAGCAGGCCAAACCGCTCTCCGGGGTGCTCGGCCTGGTCACCTTCCTCTGGCGGATCGTCAACCAGGAGGACGAGCTGGCGGTGCGCGCCAGGGTCACGGTGCTCTGGAAACGGGAGGGTCAGGCGCCGGAGTCCACGAACGCAAGGACCGAGGAGGTCTACCTCTGATCCTCGAGGGCCGGCGGATCCTCGTCACCGGGGTGATCAACCGCCGCAGCATCGCCTACACGATCGCCGAGCGCGCCCAGCAGGAGGGCGCAGAGGTCCTGCTGACCAGCTTCGGCCGGGTGCGGCGGATCACCGAGCGCGCCGCCAAGGGACTGCCGAGCCCTCCCGAGGTGCTCGAGCTGGATGTCAACAGCGACGCGGACCTCGACTCGCTGGCGAGCGAATTGGGGGAGCGCTGGGGCCGCCTCGATGGGGCGGTTCACGCGGTCGCCCACGCGCCTCCGGACGCGATTGGCGGCAACTTCCTCAGCGCCCCGCGGGAGAGCGCCAAGCAGGCGTTCGAGACCAGCGCCTACTCGCTGAAGGCGTTGGGCGCCGCGCTGGGTCCGCTGATGGAGCGATCGCATGGGGCTGGCCCGGGCGGCAGCATCGTCGGGCTTGACTTCGACGCCTCGGTCGCCTGGCCGGCGTATGACTGGATGGGGGTCGCGAAGGCAGCCCTGGAGTCGGTCTCGCGCTATCTGGCACGAGAGCTCGGCCCCGGGGGCGTCCGCGTCAACCTTATCTCCGCCGGGCCCCTGGCGACCGCCGCGGCGAGCGGGATCGAGGGCTTCAGCGAGCTGAGCGGCGGTTGGGGCGAGGCGTCGCCGCTCGGCTGGGACCCGGCCGATCCGGGGCCCGTGGCCGATGCCGCCCTCTTCCTGCTCTCGCCCCTGGCGCGGGGGATCAGCGGCGAGATACTGCACGTCGACGGCGGCTTCCACGCGGTCGGCGCAGTGCAGCGCCGGCCCGAATAGGCTGAAAGAGATGAAGTGGAAGCGGGTCAAGAGCCGCGACGTGATCGACGTCCGCGGCGCCCGAGGCGGCTCGGGCGGGGGCGGATTCGGCGGGCTCGGCGGCGGCCGTCGGATGGGGATCCCGGGGGGCATGCCGAGGGTCGGCGGCGGAATCGGGCTGATCGTCGTCCTGGTGATCGTCGCGATCCAGGTCTTCGGCGGCGGCGGGAGCGGCGGTGCCTTCGACATCAACCAGGCCTTTCCCCAGACCCAGGCGCCGGGCGCCGAGAACCCCCAGCCGATCCCCGCCTCGGAGGACCCCCAGCGCCACCTCAAGGACTTCTCGGTCTACGTCTTCGAGGACACCCAGAAGACCTGGGCGCGAACCTTCGCCAAGCAGGGCAAGCCCTATGAGAACGCCAAGCTCGTCCTCTACTCGGGCGCGGTCAACACCGGCGGCTGCGGCGGGGCGACCTCGGCGGTCGGGCCCTTCTACTGCCCCGGCGACGGCCGCGTCTACCTCGACCTCAGCTTCTATGAGGAGATGAGGCGCCAGCTGGGAGCGCCCGGGGACTTCGCCTGGGCCTACGTGATCGCCCACGAGATGGGCCATCACGTCCAGCAGGAGCTGGGCACCAGCCGGGCGGTCGAGGAGGAGCGCCGCTCCAACCCCGGCGAGGACAACGCGCTCTCGGTGCGGCTCGAGCTGCAGGCCGACTGCTACGCGGGAGTCTGGGGCAGCACGGTGTTCAAGCAGGGCGACCTCGACCAGGGCGACCTGGCGGAGGCCCAGAACGCCGCCGCCGCGGTCGGCGACGACCGCCTGCAGCAGCAGGCCGGCGGCGGGGTCAACCCCGACTCCTTCACCCACGGCACCTCCGAGCAGCGCCGGCGGTGGTTCCAGGCCGGCTTTCGCAGCGGCGATCCAGGCGCCTGTGACACCTTCTCGCCCGAGACTCCCTGAGCGCGGGCCCGGTGTGCGGGTCGCCGATCAGGGTAGAGGCGAGGATCATCTAGGCTGAGGCCAGAACTCTCGAAACGGAGGAGACCCCAGGATGGCTTACTCGGTTCCCGATCTTCCCTACGCCTACGACGCTCTCGAGCCCCACATCGACGAGGCGACGATGAAGGTCCATCACGACAAGCATCACCAGGCCTACGTCGACAAGGCGAACGGCGCGCTCGAGGGCACCGAGTGGGCCGACGCCGAGATCGAGGATGTCCTCCGCGACCTCTCCGCCCTCCCCTCCGACAAGCAGGGCCCGGTCCGCAACAACGGCGGCGGTCACTACAACCACTCGCTCTTCTGGAAGATGCTCTCACCGGACGGTGGCGGCGAGCCGGACGGCGATCTCGGCGAGGCGATCGCCTCGAAGTTCGGCTCCTTCGGTGACTTTCAGGAGGAGTTCAAGGCGGCCGGGGTCGGGCAGTTCGGCTCCGGCTGGGCCTGGCTCGTCCACGACGGTTCCGGGCTCGCCGTCGTCTCCACCGCCAACCAGGACTCGCCGGTTTCCGACGGGAAGACTCCGCTACTCGGCTGCGACGTCTGGGAGCACGCCTACTACCTGAAGTACCAGAACAAGCGCCCCGACTACATCGACGCCTTCTGGAACGCGGTTAACTGGGACTACGTCGGCGAGCGGCTCGCCGGCGCTCAGGGTTGAGGGCCGCAACAAAGCGGTGGCGAGCGAGTTACATTGACGGAGATGGCAGGGCTCCGGGCAAAGCGCAGAGGGCTGTTCCTGGCCG
>JBBRHQ010000228.1:0-4713 GCA_038222365.1 Solirubrobacterales bacterium | reverse complement strand
CCCGAAGTCTTCGGGAAGCCGGTGTAGCCGAGCTCCTCCAAGAGGACCCGCGCTTCGCCGGCGACCCGTACGGCGTCGGCGAAGTCCGTGCCGGGCTGCGGGTCGAGGTCGAGGCGCAGCTCATCCGGATGGTCGACGTCGTCCTCGCGAACGGGCCACGGATGGAAGGTGATCGTGCCCATCTGGGCGGCCCAGCCGACCACGGCGACCTCCGTGGGACAGATCTCATCGGCGTGGCGACCCGAGGGGAACTCGATCCGCGCGGTCCGCACGTAGTCGGGAGCTCCACGTGGGATGCGCTTTTGAAAGAAGGCATCGCCACCGCCCTTCTCGCGGGTCGAGAGGACGATGCCCGGGTGCACGCCCTTCGGCCAGCGTTCGAGTGTCGTCGGCCGCCGCCCGAGCGCGCGCATGATCCCGCCCTCGACGGCGAGGTAGTACTCGACGATCTCGAGCTTGGTCAGCGCGCCGGAGCGCTGCGTCGCCGGGAAGATGACTCGGTCGGGATTGGATACGCGCAGCTCCCGCCCACCGGCGTCGATGGTCGTGGCTTCCGCAGCGCTCACGCCAGGGTCACTTCACCCGACCTACGCGGTCTCGTACTCGTCGTGGCGCCGCAGCCAGAACCCCTCCCCGCCTTCCTCCTGGCGCCCCATCGGCGCCCGGTCGAGCAGGCCGTAGTAGGCCATCGCGGGCTCGAGGCCGCGGGCGGTGGCGACGTAGGTCCTGTAGACGGTCCCGTTCGAGAGAGCGTAGGCGCTGAGGCCGGGGCCCTCCGAAACGTAGGCGGCGACGTCGGTACCCGATGCCTCGGCCATCTGTTCGACGGCGGCGGGAATCTCACCCTCCAGAAACCCCTTCAGCTCCTCCTCGGTGTGCGCGAAGCCGAGGTCGCGATGAAAGTCGCCGCCGGCGGTGGAGACCCAGTCAAAGCCCCAGCCCATCCGGTCCCTGTAGGCGAGCAGCTTCTCCAGCGGAGCGCGAGAGGAGCAGATCAGGGTGACGTCGCGCGCCTTCAGATGGGCGACCTGCGGGTCGAGCGTGTCGGCGATCGAGGAGCAGACGGTGCAGCCCGCCTCGTATGCCGGCCCGAACATGAAGTGATAGACGAGCAGTTGCGAGCGGCCGTCGAATAGCTCGGCCAGCGACCGCGTGCCGTCGGCGGTCTCGAAGCTGTAGTCCATCTCGACCGGGATCCAGGGCAGCGCCCGCCGCTTGCGGGCGAGCTCGTCGTTGCGGCGCGTCAGCTCCTTCTCCTCCCCGAGCAGCACATCGCGCTCGGCCTGCCACTCCTCCTGGGTTGCAATCCGGTGCTCGGTCATTGACGTCTCCTTCTCTCGTGTCTCGCGTTCATGGTGACGGTGTCACCAAAACCCCGGCTTGTGCCCTTGCGTCTGTGTCAGCCGAGGCATAGGGTCGGCAGCACGGCAACCCCGATCGAGTGGAGGACGCAGATGGGAAACGCGGACGCAGCGAAGGACGCCTACGGCGCATTTGGGACCGGCAATCTGGAGACCCTGAAGGCCGGATTCGCAGATGATGCGGAATGGTGGACCTCGGACGAGCTGCCGCTCGGAGGGAAGACGAGCGGAGTCGATGCGATCATGGAGAACTTCGCGCAGATCCCGAACTACTGGTCGAGCTTCAGCGTCGAACCGTCAGAGTTCATCGAAGATGGCGACACGGTGATCGTCAGGGGCACGCAGCGCGCCACCGGCAAGGGAGGAAGCTTCGAGGCCCCCTTCGTGCACGTGATGAAGTATCGCGACGGCAAGTTGGTGCGAGGCGAGTTCCACGGCGACAGCGCCAAGGCGCTAAAGGCCCTGGGTTAGGAAACCCCGCAATTGCAGTCAGGGCAGGGTGACTGAATCCCTCAGCGGCAGGTCTCGTGAAGAGGTGCCGAGGTAGATGCGGTAGCGGCCGGAGGTTGCCTTCCAGCTGTTTCTCCCCTGATCGAAGACCTTGAAGCTCGAGGGGTTGAGCTTGAGCCTCACCCTCTCCGAGGCGCCCGCCCTGAGGAACACCCTGCCGAAGGCCTTCAGCTGGCGTCGCGGCTCGCCGGCACCCGATGGGAAGCCAAGGTAGAGCTGGACCACCTCGGCGCCGGCGCGCCCGCCGGTGTTGCGCACCCGGACGGTCGCGAGATAGCGGTGCGAGCCGCGCTTGGAGACCTTCAGCCCGCTGAACGAGAACGAGGTATAGGAGAGCCCGTAACCGAACGGATAGGCCGGCTTTTGGTGCCTGGCGTCGTAGTAGCGGTAGCCGACGAGGTTGCCCTCGGTGTGGTCTTCGAGGTTGTTCGGGTTCATGCCGGGTTTTGGCACGGCGCCGGCGGCGGGACCCTGCCTTGCGGTTGCGGGGAAGGTGAGCGGCAGGCGAGCTGACGGATTCACCTCGCCGAAGAGGACCTTGGCGATCGCCTTCCCGGATTGCTGACCCGGGTACCAGTCCTCGACGATCCCGGCCACCTCGTGGCGCCACGGGGTGAGCACCGGCCCGGCGGTGTGCATGACGACGACCGTCCGCGGGTTCTTCCTCGCCACCGCGGAGATCAAGGCGTCCTGGTCGCCGGGGAGTGAGAGCGAGGTGCGGTCCATCCCCTCGCCGCTGATGTCATTGACGAAGACCACAGCGACGTCTGCCTGCTCAGCCGCTCGCGCAGCCTTGCTGATCAGGTTGTCCGGCGCCGCGACGCCGAGGCGGATCGTCGGCTCGAAGGGCGCCGCGGGCGGTACCGAGTCGGCCGAGTAGTCAATGCGAATCGACGCCGGCTTTCCCGCCTGAAGTTTGACGGCCGCCTGGAATGCGTTTTTCGGCCCACCGAAATCGTAGGTCTCGGTGTCGCCGAAGGTGACGAGCTTGCCGTTGAGATAGAGACTGGCCCGGCCGCCGAGCGCCAGCGAGAAGCGGTGCAGACCGCTCCGCTTCGGTGTGAAGGACCCTGTCCAACGGATCGACCGGGCGCCCTCGAGGTCGGCAGTCGAGCTCAGGTCGACGCTCGGATCGAGGCGGGTCATCATCGGAGAGCCCGACAGGTCGCTGTTGGAGAAGTACTCGCCGGTCAGTCCCTGTCCTCCGCCGCCGACCGGGGCGAGCGTGGACGGCGAGGGCGCCGGGAGGGAGACGACGCCGAGCGTTCCCTGCGAGTAGGTGACGTTCGCTCCTCCGGCCTGCTTGCGAATCGCCTTCACCGGGGCGACCGGCTTGAAACCGATGACATAGGGAGATCCGCTCTCCTGCGTCTCCGTGCCCGGGCCCGCGTCGTAGCCGATCACGGCAATCTTCTCAGCGCGGCGCGCAAGCGGCAGGACGCCCCTTCGGTTGCGAAGCAGGACCGCGCCCCTCGCGCCGATCTCGGTCGCAAGCCTGCGGTGGGCCCGCGTGGAGACATTCTTCTTCACCCGTCCCGGCGTCTTCACTCCGACCGCGCGCGCCGCCGTCAGGACATGCTCGACGGCGGCGTCCACGGTCGCCATCGGCAGGCTCGCGTTCTGCACGGCGGCCTTCAGCGTCGTTGCGGTCGGGGTGCCCGTCGCCGTGCCGAGGGTGCCCAGCGAGAAGTTGTCGAGGCCGGCGTTCGCGGCCGCGAGGGTGTTCCGCACCGCCAGGACGGCGTCGTTGCCGACAAAGCCCCGGAAGCCGAGCTTGGATCGCAGGTCGGCGAGCAGGGACGGGCTTTCGCAGGCCTGGACGCCGTTGACCTCGTTGTAGGAGCACATCACCGATGCCGCCCCGCCGCGGTGAATCGCGATCCGAAACGGCTCGAGATATGTCTCGAACAGCGACTTCCGGTCTATCAACTCGTCGGTTCCCGGCGTCAAAACGGGGATTCCGAAACGGCCCTGTTCGAGGTCGTTTACCGCGTAGTGCTTGATTTGGGCGATGACGCGCTTCTCCTGCATGCCGCGCGACTCGCGCGCCCCGAGGATCCCCGACAGGAAGGGGTCTTCGCCGAACGTCTCCGGCACCCGGCCCCAGAGGGGCGAGCGGACGATGTTGATCGTCGGGGCACCGAGGTAGTTGCGACCCTTGCCCTTCGCCTCCGCCGCGAGGCTGGCTCCGTAGCGCTTTGCGAGCCCCGGGTCCCAGCCGGCCGCCAGGCCGATCGCCGCGGGAAAGGCTGTGGTTCCCGGAAGCAGGTCGCCGATCCCGTTCGGCCCGTCGTTGAAGACGAGGCGGGGGACGCCGAGCCTGGGAATCCCCTCGACTCCGGAGACCCCGCCGACGGTCTGCTGGGTGACGGCGCCGCCCATCACCGCGACCTTCTCGTCCAGGGTCATCTGCTGCACGATCGTCTTCGCCCAGGCCCGAGCGCTGCTGTAGTCGGGCAACGAGGACCCATCGGCCGGTCCGGCAAACGCGGCGAAGGCCACGCACGCCACAGTCGCGGCGGTGAAGGCTCTGATCCGTCCTGGGGCTAGTGCCATGGTCCCCGCTCGCCAGCACCACGTCGACACTCCTGCGGCTGGTCCCCTTGGAGGTTGTGGTTGGCGCGAGGAAGAACGAGCATCGGTTCGGGGCGATCCTATCCGCGTCGCTGCGCCGATTCAGCTTCTTGTGCTTGGAGGAGACCGCGATAATCGCCCCAATCGTGGACGCCGCGACCGAACTGGAGCGAGGGCGAGAGGCCTATTCGCGGGAGGCCTGGCTTGCCGCGTATGAGTCGCTCTCGCGTGCCGACCGGGAATCTCCGCTGCTCGCCGACGACCTCGA
>JBBRHQ010000227.1:0-4747 GCA_038222365.1 Solirubrobacterales bacterium | reverse complement strand
AAGGGCTCGACCGTCCAGACGACCTTCGACTTCGGGTAGCCGAGCGTCTTGGCGATCGCGTAGGCGACGGCGCTCTCGAAGCCCTTGCCGTTTGTCGGGTCGTTGCCGATGATGTACGGCGGGTAGGCGGGCTTGTCGGTCGCGACCGTGAGCTTGCCCTTGACCTGGGTGGCGAGCTTCTCCGGCGTACAGTTGCTCGCGCTGGCGCCGGTCACCTCGGTGGTCGAGTCGTCACTGCTGCCACAACCGGCGACGGCTATGCCGAGGGCGGCGGCGAGGGCGAAAGCGGCTGGCAGTCGGGGCACGGTTAGGAGCGCGGCGGACGAGCTTTGCGCGGCAATCCTAAGCGAATGACGCGACTCATGCAGGGCCGGCGCCCGCGACCTCTCGAGCGCAGCGCTCGCCGGATTCGACCGCCCCCTCGAGGAAGCCCTGATACGGGACCGAGGTGTGCTCGCCGGCAAAGTGGATGCCCCCGTCGGCGTGGGCGATGACGCCGGCGAAGCTCGTCGCCTGGCCCGGGAGGAAGGCGGCGTAGGAGCCCCGCGACCAGGGGTCGGCGGACCACTCATCGAGCCAGGCTTAGCCGTTGAAATCGCGGCTGATTCCCGGGCCGGCGCGCTCGAGCCCTGCGAGCGTCTCCCGCACCACCGCCGCCGGCGCCGGCCCGTGGGCCCGCGCCGCACGATAGCCCGCGCCGACGGCGGGATCGATCACGTGATCGCCGTCAAGTATCCACCCGCTGAGGCGCAATTCCAGTGGAGACGGCCGGAATCGAACCGGCGTCCGCGACCGCGTCACGAAGGCGTCTACAGGCTTAGCCGACTCTTTGATCTCGCTCCCCGGTGTCCGAGTCGGCGGGCACTGCCGGGAAGCCAGCCCCCTGAAGTGTCCCCTGGCGGCGGAGGCGGGCCGCTTCGGGTGAGCCCGTTTCTGAAGCCGGTGCCCCTCCCCACGGGCGAGGGAGGACCGACTCTCATCGCTTAGCTTCTAACTAAGCGGCGAGGGCGAACTCATGGTCCGCACGTATTGGTTTTTCCCGGGGTTTTACGAGGCCTCCGGGAACCTCGACCTGCAACCGTTCGCACTGACGACCACGTCGAAGCCATGTCGTCCCCGTGCTATGTAGCCCCAATTGTAGGGTCAGACGGTGGCGCTGCGCTTCAGCTCTGCCAGGAAGTCGGCGGGGAAGCCTGGAACGCCGTCGAGGTCATCGACCGAGCGGTAGCCGCCGAGACGCTCACGGTAGGCGAGCACCCTGGTCGCCTGGGTCACCGAAAGGCGGGCGTTGCGTAGGTCGTCGAAGCTCGCCGAGTTGAGGTTGATCGAGGCGGCGGGAGCCTCCTGTGCCTGCTGGGGCACAGCGGGTGGCACCTGCTGGGTCGCGGCCGCCGGTGGCGCTGACGGGACCGGCGGCTGGGGGGGCGCGGCCGGCGCCGCCTGCTGGGGCGGGGCCGCGGGAGGCGGTTGCGGCGGCGGGGCGGCCTCTGCCGGCGGAGTCTGTGGCGGCGGGGTCGGGGCCGCCGTCTGCGCTTCAGGCTGCGGCGCCGCGGCCGGCGGCGGTGACGCTCCGGCGGCCTGTTCCGCTGCCGCGGCACGCCGTTCGGCTTCCTGGGCACGCCGCTCGGCATCGGCGACGTTCTCGAGGACCTGTTGGAGCTCGCGCTGGCGCCGCTCCTCCTCGGCCCGCTTCCGCGCCTCCTCCTCGGCCCTCTGACGGGCGACCTGCTCGGCTGCGTCCGCCCTTCTCTCCGCCTCCTGGGTTCGCTGCTCGATCTCCCGCAGCCTCGCCTGGGCCTCGCTGAGCGCCTGCTCGCTGGGTTGCGGAGTGGGCGTCGGCTCCGGCGCGACCGCAGGCGTCTCCGGAGCGGGCGGCGGCTGCGGCACCGGTGGCGCGGCGGCGGCCGCGGCGGCGGCCTCGGCCGCGGCGCGTGCCCTCTGCTCCTCCTCGGCGCGGATCCGCTCCGCCTCCACCCGGGCTCGCTCCTCGGCCTCGGCGCGGGCGCGCTCCTCGGCCTCGCGGCGGGCCTGCTCGGTCGCCGCCTGGGCCTCCGCCTGGGCGCGCTGCTCGGCCTCGATCCGGGCCCGCTCGGCCTCCTGGCGGACGCGCTCATCGGCCTCCGCCTGCGCCTTGCGCTCGGCCTCGGCGCGGATTTGCTCCGCCTCCTGCGCCTGGGCGTCGGTCTGCCGCTGCTGGATCGTCGACATATGCTCGCCCGCCGCCTGCTGAAGCCGCTCGGCCTCCTGCAGGCGGCGCTCGCTCTCTGAGCGGATGCGCTCCTCCTCGCGGCGCAGCTCCTCGACCTTGGAGCGGACCCGCTGCTCGGCCTCCAGAGCCGCCTGGCGCTCCGCAGCGTCGCCGGGGCCCTCCGGCTCCGGGGCCATCGGCGCCTGCTGGGGCGGCGGGCTCGGCGCCTGCTCGGGTGCTTCGATTCCCGGGGCCGGGTCGGACGGCGTTTGCGGGGGCGGCGTGACCGTCGCGGGCGGCGCGGGTTGCTGGGGCGGCGCCGCAATCGGCGGCGGAAGATCCAAGCTCTCGGTCGGCGGTGCCTCACGGGCAGGGGGCGGGGGCTGGTCGGCCGGCGGCGGGAGGGCTGGGGAGGGAGGCGATTGCTGGGACGGCGGCGGTTGCGGCGGCTGCTCCCCAACCGCCGCGCCGGCGGCTGCGACACCCACCGCGGCGGTGCCCGCTGCGGCCGCCGCCGCCTCGGGGGAAACGCCACTCGGGGCCGGGGTCCCGGCGGCCGGGCTGGCCTGGCGTCCTCCGCGCGCCTCCGCAATCAGCTGCTCGGCCTTCTGTCGCTCGGCGTCCGCCTTCTTCTGGGCCTTCTCAAGCTTGCGCTGCTGGCGTTTTGAGACCTTCTTCGACGATGTCGGCGGCTGGGCCGGCGTCGCCGCGGGACTCTGCGCCGGCGGGCCCCCGGTCGGCGCCGCGGCCGGGGTCGCCGCAGTTCCCGCGTCGGGCTTCTTCTTGCTGCCGAACAGGCTGAACCCCTTCTTCTCCTTGGCCGGCGGCGCCGGCGAGGATTGCGCGGCGAGCGGCGGGGCGGCGGGGTCTGGAGGCGTCTGCACGGGCCCGCCCGCCGGTACCGAGACCGTTCCGGGGCCTTGGGGCACAGTCCCGGAGGCGGTGGGAATCGTCCCCGTGGTGGCGGTCGGCGAAGTCGACCCCTGGGTCGGCGGCGGGGCGGCGGCGGGCTGCTTCGCGCCGCCGGCCTTCAGCCGGCGCTTCTCCTCCTTGCGGCGCTTCGCATCCTCGACCCGCTTTCGGCGTTGCTGGTCGCGCGCGGCGCGCTTCTGCTCTCGCTCGAGGCGCTTGCGCTCCGCCCGGCTCATCCTGGCTCCCACCGCGGCCTGGGTCGCGGTGGCCCCGGAAGGCGGCTGGGTGGTTGCGGGCGAAGCGCCCGGGCTGGCGCCCTGCGCAGCCGCCTTCTCCTGCTTGCTCTTGTCGCCGGCACGGATCACCGTCATCACGATCAGCAGCAGGAGGATCGCCGCGACCAGACCGCCGACGATGAACTCGGTGTTGTCGTCGATGAAGCCTCGAGCATCGTCGGTGAAGCTCGCCAGGGTGAGGGTCGCGGTCGAGGCGGTCGCGGATCGGCTCGCCGCCTGGACCGAGGGGGCGAGGGTCGCCGCGAGGGCGAGGGCGGCGAGGCAGATGAGCAGGGCAAGACGTTTGCGCATCGTCCCCGAATCCTTGCATGCATCGACCGCAGAGGATGTGAGGGAGGCGTCGCCTGGTGCCGATCTTGCCCGGGCCCTCAACGCATCCGTCCCTTCAGCTCCCGCTCCACCTCACGGCGCGCATCGCGCTCGGCCATCTCGCGCCTCTTGTCTCGACCCTCCTTGCTGCGGGCCAGCGCCAACTCGACCTTGGCGCGGCCGCCCTTGAAGTAGATTCGGGTAGGGATCAGGGTCAGACCCTTCTGTGCGGTCTTGCCGATCAGCCGCTCGATCTCGGCGCGGTGCAGGAGCAGCTTCCGCGCTCGCTCGGGCTCGTGGTTCTGGCTGCTCGCCGGCGCATAGGGAGGGATGTGCAGGTTCCGAAGCCAGACCTCGCCGCGGTCGACGACCGCGTAGGCATCCCCCATCTGCGCCTTTCCCTGGCGCAGCGCCTTGACCTCGGAGCCCTGCAGCTCGATCCCGGCCTCCATCGTCTCCACGTAGGTGAAGCGAAAGCGGGCGCGGCGATTGGTTGCGACGTCTCCGGAAGCCGCGGCCCGCGTCTTCTTCTTCGGCTTCGCCATCGGTCCCCCTCAGCCCTCGCCCGGCTCCAGGTCGACCCGGCCCCGGGCGCTCTCCACACCGACGACCCGGACGGCGACCGGGTCGCCGAGGCGGACGCGGCGACCGCTCTTGGTCCCGGCGAGGGCGGTCTCCTCGCGGTTCAGCTCGAAGCGCTCTCCGCGCAGCTTTCGCGCCGGCAGGAAGCCCTCGTAGACGTCGCCGAGCTCCCCGCCGAAGGCGACGAAGGCGCCGGCGCCGATCACGCCGGAGACCTCACCCTCGAAGCTCCGCTCCCAGCCGGACTCAAACAGCTCGCGCTCCAGCAGGAAGGCGGAGCAGACATCGTCGGCGTCGCGCTCGATCCGTGACGAGGCGCGCTCGCGCTCGGAGCAATGGACGGCAGCATCGGCGACGGCGGCGCGCGAAGGCGCCTCCTCCCCTTCTCCCAGCGCCGAGAGCAGGGCCCGGTGGGCGATCAGGTCGGGATAGCGTCGGATCGGCGAGGTGAAGTGGCAGT
>JBBRHQ010000226.1:0-4814 GCA_038222365.1 Solirubrobacterales bacterium | reverse complement strand
GAGGCGGCGATCCGCGCCGCCACCGCGGTCGAGCTGGTCCACATGGCGACCCTGGTCCACGACGACGTCCTCGACCACGCTCCGCTTCGCCGCGGGCGCCCCACCGTCGCCGCGACCTCCGGCCGCGAGCGGGCCAGCGCGGTCGGCGATCTTCTCTTCTCGCGGGCCTTCGCGCTGCTCTCGGCAGAGCGGGACCGGCGCGCCACGGCCCTGCTCAGCGAGGCCTCTGTGGCGCTCGCCGAGGGCGAGCTGGCCCAGCGCCGCGACGCCTTCAGCAGCGGCATCGACGAACAGCGCTACCTCGATCGCTGCCGGCTGAAGACCGCGCGTCTGTTCGAGTGCGCCTGCGTGATCGGGCGGGCCTCCTCGGGCGGTGCCGGGGAGGAGGAGCTGAACGCCTTCGGGGGCGAGATCGGGCTGGCCTTCCAGCTCCTCGACGATGTCCTCGACGTCAATGGCCCGCCGGAGCGGACCGGCAAGGCCCGCGGGACCGATCTGCTCGACGGCACGGTGACGCTGCCGCTGATCCTCGCCTCCGAGCGCGACGCTTCGCTTCGAGGGATCGAACTGCGGGGGCTCGACCCGATGGGGGCCGAAGAGCTCTGTGATCGGATCGCCGCGACCGGGGTCCTGGAGGAGGTGCGCACGCGGGCGCTGGGGATCGTCGCCGCGGCCAAGGCGCGGTTAGAGGGCCCCGCCTTCGACGCGGAGCAGCGGGCCCTGCTGGGGCTGGTGGCCGATGGCGTGGTCGAGCGCTACAGCTGAGGCTCAGACGAAGTCGTCGGGGCCGATCAGATCGGCCGCGAGAGCAGCGACGAAGATCTCGGCCGCCTGCTTCATGTTGGCCCGCTCGAGCATCTTCAGCTCGCAGGCCAGCTCGCGGGTGCCGAAGTCGAGCTGCTCGTCGTAGTCGTTGATCTCGCCGTCGCCGTGGACCGACGCCCCGTCCCACTCGCAATCGGGGCAGCGGCGCCAGAGCTTCCAGCTGCCGTGCGGCTCGGCCTGCTCCCAGCGGGTCGGCTGAACCAGCCCGGACCGGCACCGGGGACAAACGTGCAGCCCCACCTTGGTCTTAACTTGGGTTCTCCCTGCATTCATCTTGCCGCTTCATCGGCGGTGGGGGCGACAGCTTGATCCCTGAAATCGGGTATGCGGGCCGAAGGACCAAGAACCGGGTAGTACCGCCGTCCCCACCCCACCAATATGCTCCCAGCGACCGATGGTCCTCAGCGACCGAACCATCCGCTCCGAGATCGAGGCCGGACGCATCGTCTTCGATCCCTACGACGCCTCGATGGTGCAGCCCTCGAGCGTCGACGTTCGCGTCGATCGCCGCTTCCGGGTCTTCCACAACGCTCGTTACCCGTTCATCGACGTCCGCCAGCCGATGGACGACCTGACCGAGCTGGTCGAGGTGGCCGATGACGAGCCCTTCATCCTCCATCCCGGGGAGTTCGTGCTCGGCCAGACCCTCGAGTGGGTGCAGCTGCCGAGCGATCTGGTCGCCCGGCTGGAAGGGAAATCTTCGCTCGGCCGGCTCGGCCTGCTGATCCACTCGACCGCGGGGTTCGTCGACGCCGGCTTCGAGGGCAACCTGACCCTGGAGCTCTCCAATGTCGCCAACCTGCCGATCACGATCTACCACGGGATGCCGATCGGGCAGATCTCATTCATGCGGATGGACGGGCCGGTCGAGGCGCCCTACGGCTCGCAGCGGGCCGGAAGCAAGTACCAGGGCCAGGCGGAGCCGACTCCGAGCCGCTTCTACCTCAACTTCGAGCAGAAGGAGCGTGAGGCCGGCGAGAGGAACTGATCATCTGCAGCCGAGCTGATCCGATTGGCCAAACCCGGCGTTACCATTCCCCGTATGCCGAATATCGGACCACTCGAAGTCCTGGTCGTTTTGATCATCGCCCTCGTCGTCTTCGGCCCCAAGCGCCTGCCGGAGCTAGGCCGCTCCCTGGGCAAGGGGATCCGCGAGTTCCGAGGCTCGATCAGCGGCGAGGGCGAGGACACCGACGTCGACGAGGAGACCGGGGAGGGAGTCCCGGAGCTCGAGCAGGCGAAGGTGCCCCCCAAGGCCGAGACCGAGACCGCTGAGACGGTCGAGGGCGAGGTAGTCGCCGACAAGCGCAGCTGAGGGCGCCGGTATGCCCCGGATCAAGGCCGTTTCCCCGGAGGACCGGCTGACCTTGGTCGAGCATCTCGACGAGCTGCGGACCCGGATCATCGTCTCGCTGGCGGTGTTCGGGGTCGCCCTGGCGCTCTGCTTTTGGCAGAACCATCTGCTGCTGAGGATCGCCAACGAACCGCTGCCCGACGGCTTCACGCCGATCACCCTCAGCCCGACCGAGCCCTTCCTCACCACCTTCACGATCTGCGCCTACGGCGCGATCATCCTCTCGCTGCCGATCCTCCTCTACCAGGTATACGCCTACGTCCTCCCGGCGTTCAGCCACCAGGAGCGCCGGGTAATGCTGCCGCTGCTGCTGATGGTCCCCTTCCTCTTCGGGGCCGGCGTTGCCTTCGGCTACTTCGTCGTCCTCCCCGCGGCGGTCCACTTTCTGCTCAACTTCAACAGCAGCGAGTTCACGACCCAGCTGCGGGCGCGCGATTACTACAGCTTCTTCGCCACCACCCTGCTCGCCTGCGGCATCGTCTTCCAGGTGCCGGTGGGGATCCTCGCCGTGACCAGGCTGGGAATCGTCAGCGTCGAACAGCTGAAGCGCAACCGCCGCTACGCCTATCTGGTCTGCGCCGTGGTCGCCGCCGCCCTGCCGGGCGTGGACCCGGTGACGATGCTGATCGAGATGGCTCCGCTGCTGGCCCTATACGAAGCGAGTATCTTGCTCGCTCGTGCGTTCGGGCAGCCTGCCGCCGGCGGGCTGCACGAGCCGACCACTCAAGAGCACTAGGGCGAGCCGAATGGCAAAGAGCGATCAGCACCGCATGGTCTTCGACATCCGCGGACGGCGCAAGCGCGTCGTCCAGGTCGTTTACGCGTTCCTCGCCGTGCTGATGGGGCTGAGCCTGCTCACCGTGGTCGGACCGGTCAGCATCGGCGACGTCTTCGGCGGCGGTGGGGGCGGCAGTCCGACCGCGAGCCTCGATGATCAGGCGGCGAAGATCGAGGCGCAGCTGCGAAAGCAGCCCCAGAACGATGCCCTTTGGCTCAGCCTGGCGCGAAACCGGTTCAGCGCCGGCTCGCTGAGCCAATCGACCACCTCCAGCGGGCAGCCGACGGTCACCGAGGACGCCGCCGCGCAGCTCAACAAGGGCGAGGATGCCTGGGCTCGCTACCTGAAGCTCGATCCCCAGTCCCCCAACGTGAACGTCGCTCAGCTGGCGGCGAACGCCTCGGCCACTCTCGCTCAGAGCTCGACCTCCTACGGCGCGCTCTATGAGACCCTGCGAAACGCGGTGGCCGCCCAGAACGTCGTCGTCGCGGCGAGGCCGAGCGTCAGCTCCTACAGCAACCTCGCCGTGTTCAGCTACCTGGCCGGGGACTTCCAGGCGGGCGATGCCGCCGCCGCCAAGGCCGCGGCCGAGATCCCCGCGGGGCAGAGGAAGAATCTGACCAAGTCGCTGGCGGCCTATCGCAAGCAGGGCAAGCAGATCCAGACCCAGCAGAAGATCGCCGCCAAGGCCAAGCAGGGCCAGGGCAAGCAGCAGCTCGAGAACCCGCTCGGCGGCCTCGCCGGCGGCGGCCTCGGCGGCGCCACCCCGACGCCCTAGAGGCCTCGCTCCGCGGCCGCCGGATTCCTATACTTCGCCGCGGCCTCGGGGGATCCGGGGCCGGCGTCACTCCGGGCCGTTAGCTCAACTGGTAGAGCAGGAGACTCTTAATCTCAAGGTTGAAGGTTCAAGTCCTTCACGGCCCATCTCACCCCCGCGGTTCCCACCAAGCTTCCTCGAGGTCGACCCGTCGCCCCCTGAACGGCACGCCCTCGGCCTCGAGCAGGGCTCGCTGGCGCTTTCCCTTGGCGAGCGATCCATCGGCCCGGACGATCCGCTGCCAGGGAAGATCGGGGTGATCGCAGGAAGCGAGAACGGCGCCGGCAAAACGGGGGGCGCCGGGCGAGAGGTCGCCGTAGGTGGTGACCCGGCCGGGCGGGATCGAGCGGGCCCGGTCCAGCACCCGGCGGGCCGAGGGGTTACCGAGGTCCAGGCTTCGACGCGGCACCATCGGCGGATCATCTCCGATTCCGGATTTCACCCGGATCGCACGATGAAGCGGCGCTCGAGATAAGTTTCGATGGGTCGGAAGATGACCAACTGAATGTCGGAACGACGGAAGGGGACGGGCTGATGCCACTGATGAGACGAAGGCCGCTGCTTCGCGCGGCGATGGTTGGAGGTGCGGGCTACGCGGTGGGGAAGCGAGCCCAGCGCGGCGCCGAGCACGAAGCCGAGCAGGACGCGCAGCTCGCCGGGATGCAGCAGCCGGCGGCGGTTCAGCAACCTCCCGCCCAGGCACCGCCCGCCCAGCCGGCCCCGGCGGCGATGTCGGAGTCCGAGCGGATCGACGCCCTGACCAAGCTGAAGGACCTGCTGGACTCCGGCGTGCTCACCCAGGAGCAGTTCGATGCGGAGAAGGCGAAGCTTCTCCAGGGAAGCTGAGGAGGCTGAGATGAGCGAGGATATGAACGCGATGGGCCCGGTGCAGCTGCTGGTCGTCGGGTTTCATGAGGGCGAGTTCTCCGGGGAGATCCTCGAGGAGCTGCGACGGCTGCGCGAGGCTGACATCGTTCGCCTGGTCGACCTCCTGTTTGTGAGCAAGGACGAGGACGGCGAGATCGCGGCGATCGAGCACA
>JBBRHQ010000225.1:0-4843 GCA_038222365.1 Solirubrobacterales bacterium | reverse complement strand
ATCCGCGAGGTGGAGCGCCTCGTCGGGCTGCATCAGTCCTCGCACGAGAAGGCAGCCCCGATCGAGGATCGCCGCCCGCAGGGTCCCCGCGTCGAGCTCCGCCGGCGTCACCGACGGAAGCTCGGACTCGAGCTTGAGCGGCGTCGAGGAGGGCGCGACGTAGTCGGGGTCCTCGGGCGCCTCGGAGAGCAGCCGCACGCCCGACAGGTGGCGGAGATGGCGGATGCGCCGCTCGAGCTCCGGGTCGCGGCTCTCGAGGTTGCGCGCGGTGAGCGCGTCGATCTCCTCGAACAGCTCGGCGGAGGACTTGCTCCGATCGTCGGCCGGCTCTGCAACTGCGCTTCCTGACTTCTGTCCGCGTCTGAAGATGCTCATCACTTAAAAGGCTACAGGTGCATATGAATCGGGAAACCCGGAAGGCCCGAAGAACCACATCTCGATCGCGTAGCGGTCGTTGGGCATCGAGGGGTCCGACGCCGTCTGGTGCAGGAACAGCTCGTCGAAGAGCAGCGCGTCCCCCGGCTCGAAGATCGGGCGCAGCACGCCGGACTCCCCGGCCGCCTCGCGGGCGACCGTGTCGGAGACCTGGGTCTCGAGCCACGCTCCCTCCGTACCGGTTGGGAGGTAGTCGTCAAGCCGGCGTGCCAAGAGGTCGAGGCCGGGCGCGTCGTCACCACAGTGCGAGAGCGAGAGCCAGACGTTCATCGCCCGCACGTCGCCCATGAAGGCGCCGTCCTGATGCCAGGCGCCGGGGGTGCTCGGGTCGGCCTTCCGCAGGGTCGACTTCTGAACCGACACGGCGGGGCGCTCGCCCAGATACCCGGTCAGCAGCCGGCGCAGCCCGGCCTGCTCGAACAGGTCGAGCGTGTCGAACATCAGCTTCGGGGAGTCGGCGACCAGCAGGCCCCCCGTCTCGGTCACCCAGGGGCGATCGGGCGTCTGGAAGCGGGGATCGGAGTCGAACTCCCGGTAGAGCCCGGCCGCAGCGCCGTTGGAAGCCCCCGCGGCACGCGCCTCGATCGCCCGGTCCATGTCGGCGGCCATCTCCCTGGCCCGATCGGGGCTGACCAGCCCGCGGATCAGCAGGCAGCCGCTGTCGAGGATCGCGGCGCGAAGGCCGTCCGGACTGAGATCCGAGGGGACCAGCTCGGGCACCCCGAACGGGCTGGGCGGCCCCTCGGCGGCCGGCTCGGCCAGGGGCGGGCGCCCGTTGGCCTGGTCCAGCATCTGGACTCCGGCGCGGTGGCGCAGCTCGAGGATGCGCTGCTCGGTCTCGGGGTCGCGGCGCTCGCGGTTCTCGCGGCCGAGCTCGGCGATCTCCTCGTGGAGCTTCTCGGTCCTTCGCTTGCGTGTACCCAGGATCATCAGTGCTCACGCTCCTCTGCCGCAGCGAATCTTCGCGGCCACCCTAGCAGGGGCTTTCCCGATCGGCTTGAGGCGAAACCACCTGCGGCGGCTTCGCCGCCTGACATGCCTGTGCCGGCGCTAACACCGCGCCGGCCTATCAACCTATGGGCCGTGCGGGCACTCCGACCACGGTCGCGCCGGGCTCGACGTCCTCGAGGACGACGGCGTTGGCGCCGATCTGGGCCCCCGCCCCGACCCTCACCCGGCCGAGGACCTTGGCGCCCGTACCGATGCTGACACCGTGCTCGATCGTCGGGCCGACCACGTCCCCTCCGCGCAGGCCGAGGGTCACCCAGGGGGCGATCACGGCGCCTGGATGGACCTCGACCAGGCCGTCCATGACCACCTGCCCGTGGACGATGTAGACGCCGGGATGGACGATCACCGGGTCGCCGATCGAGACCTGGGCGATCGCCATCGCGAGCCGGTGGGCGATCCGTGGCAGCACCGGCACCCGCAGGCCCTGGAGGCGCGCCTTGACGCGGTACAGGGTCTGCGCGAGGAAGGCGTCGCTGACCCACATCAGGCGGAGCGCCTGCAGGGCAGCATCGGCGCGGGAGCGGAACTCGTGGCGCTCGCCGCGATTCGCGGCGGTCACCCGGGCGTCGGCCAGCAGCGCCTCCTTCAGGCCCGGGTGGCGGGCCGCGATGTCCCGCATCAGTTCCCGGGCGTCGGTGTAGCCCTCGTCCATCGCGATCCGTGACCATATAGCCTTGCGAGCCTGCTGAATGGCGGAGAGCAGCTCATGTCTGGGATCGCAGATGAACTGAACCCCGAGCGGCGCGGCTACTCGCTGGCCAGCGTGGAGGAGCTGATCAACGCCTGCCTCGACGTGGCGGGGGCGAAGACCGTGCTCGAGGTGGGCGCCTTCCGCGGGGACCTGACGGCGAGGCTCCTTGAGTGGGCCGAGCGTTCTGGCGGCAGCGTCGCGGCGATCGATCCGCTGCCGCCAGAGGAGCTGCTCGATCTGCTCGCCGAGCATCCCGAGCTGGAGCTGATCCGCGAGACCAGCCACGAGACCCTCGCCTCGCGCGAGCTGCCCGACGTGGTCATCATCGACGGGGACCACAACTACTTCACCCTCAGCGAGGAGCTGCGGATCATCGACGAGCGGGCCGCGCAGGACGGGCTGCCGCTGCTGATGTTCCACGACGTCTGGTGGCCCCATGCGCGACGCGACACCTACTACGAGCCCGATCGCATCCCCGAGGAGCACCGCCAGCCGATCGCCTACCACGCCGCCCTCGACCCCGAGGAGCCCGGCACTGCCACCTACGGCCTCGAGTATGAGTGGGCCGCGGCGAGGGAGGGCGGGCCCCGCAACGGGGTGCTGACAGCGCTCGAGGACTTCATGGAGGGCCGCGAGGACTTGCGGCTCGCGGTCGTCCCCGCCTTCTTCGGCTTCGGCGTTCTCTGGCGACGCGATGCGCCGTGGGCCGGCGATGTCGCGGCGATCATCGAGCCCTGGGATCGCAACCCGGTCCTCGCCCGGCTCGAGGCCGAGCGGATCTTCGACCTCTGCACGAGAATCGGTAAGGAGCGCCAGCTCGGCAAGGCCAGGGCGCGGATTCGAGCCCAGGAGCACCTGTTGCGGGAGCTGCTCGACTCGAGCGCCTTCGCGCTGGGCGACCGGCTCTCCCGCCTGCGCGGCGGCGGCCATGCGGCGTCCTGGCGCCAGCGGGTCAGCGAGATCCTCGCCGAGGGCGAGGCCGAGGACCGGGCCGACGCCGAGGAGGAGAAGAAGAGGGAGGAGAGGGAAGCCTCAGGCTGAGCCGCTGCGGTCCCGGCGCTGGTGGCGGAACCGGGCGATGCGGCGAAGCGGGGCGGTGAGGCGCCAGCTGGCGCTCTGCTTGACGCTGACCAGCTCCCTCTGGAGCTCGCGGGCGCGGGCATCGGAGAGCAGCTGGGCAGCGGTAGCCTGAGCCCGCGCCGCCCCCCGCTCGGCCTCGGCCCGCCTCGCCCGGCGCTTCCAGTCGGTCCGGCCGTCCTCGGCGCCGGCGATCTGCTCCTGCCATTTCTCGGAGAGCTTGATATGGGACTCGACCCAGCCCTCGACGTCGCTGACCAAGGCGAGAGAGTGGTGATGGATCGCCCGGAAGTCGGCTGTCACCACCTTGCGCCCGGCCGCCCGGGCCTGCATGCAGATGTCGAAGTCGTAGCCATGGAGCGCCTGGCCCAGGGATTCGTCGAAGCGCAGGTTCTCGATCGCCCAGGGCGAGAAGGCGAGGACGAAGCCGTCGAGCATGTCGACCTCGCCGAGGCGCGCCGTCGCAGGGATCGCGTCCCGGTCCCAGGTGAGCGCGGCGATCTCGCCGCCGCCCAGCTCCTGGTAGCGATGGGTGAACCCCGCCCAGGTGACCGAGCCCTCCCACCAGGCGATGCTGCGCACCCCGATCGCCCCGGCGCAGCCGACCAGCGCGACCTCGGGGTCCCGCAGCGCCTCGCGGATCACCTCGCAGAAGTTCGGGGTGACGACCTCGGCATCCTGGTGCAGGAGGATCAGCGACTCGAGGTCCTCGCGGCCGGCGACCCTGTCGATCATCAGGTTGTAGTTGCGAAACAGCGACCCGGCGCTCTCGTAGGCGAGGACCTCCGAGTCCGGCTCGGCGATCAGCTCAAGGCCACGCCCCGCCGCGTGCTCATACAGCCCCCTGTCGGTGATCGGGCATCCGAAGACGAACATCGCGCAAGGGTACGCAGTCTCGGTCCCTTGGCGCGAGTCAGGGCGCGGCGTCGTAGCATGCGCCGGCGCCTTGACAGCCTCGACCTCCCCCACAAGCACCAACTTCGAGAAGTTTCAGACCTCCAACCCGGTCGTCCGCAGGCTGATCGACCGTTTCTACGGGCGCCTTGGCGCGATTGTCGCCGAGCTCCGACCCGGCTCGCTGCTCGACGCGGGCTGCGGCGAGGGGGAGACGCTCGCCCGGATGGAGCAATGGCTCCCCAAGAGGATCGCCGCGGTCGACCTCAGCCCGGAGGCGGTCGAGTTCACCGGGCGCCGATTTCCCGGCGCCGAGGTACGCTGCGAGAGCGTCTACGAGCTGCCCTTCGCCGAGGGCTCCTTCGAGCTGGTCCTCTGCCTCGAGGTGTTCGAGCACCTTCGCGATCCTGGGGCGGCGCTGGCGGAGCTCTCCCGGGCCAGCTCCTCCGAGATCGTCCTCTCTGTCCCGCACGAGCCGTGGTTCCGGCTGGGCAGCCTGCTCCGCGGCAAGTACGTGCGCACGCTCGGCAACCACCCCGAGCACATCAACCACTGGAATCCCCGGACGCTGCGGGCGCTGCTCTCGCCGCGCCTCGAGGTGATCAGCGTGGACCGGTCGCTGCCCTGGCTGATCGCTCGCTGCCGGGTCCGCTGAGCGCCGGCGAGAAGCCCGGCCCGACCACTGCTTCGATCTGGGGCTCATCGAAACCGGGGTGCGAGCGCTCGCGGCGGACC
>JBBRHQ010000224.1:0-4921 GCA_038222365.1 Solirubrobacterales bacterium | reverse complement strand
GGGGTGGACCTCGAGCCCGCGTGAGAGCCGGGCATCGGGCGGCTGCACGTTCTCGCCGCTGCCGAGGACGCGACGCCAGCCGAGGCAGTCGACCACCAGCGGGGCCGAGATCACGCCGCGGTCGGTGGAAACGGCGATCGCTCCGTCGCCGTTGGCCTGCCGGGCTCGTCCTTCCACCTTTGCCGTCTCGAACTCGGCCTCGCAGCCCTCCCAGAGGATCTCGCAGAGGATGCGGTAGTCGAAGGTCGAGAAGGTCCAGGGAAGGTCCATGCGGGCGGTCGTGTGCGGGGTGTGGATGACCAGCTCCCCGAACGTCTGGCGGATCGATTCGGTGAGGCCGAGGCCGGTCAGCCAGGCGGTAGGCGCCGCGCAGGCAGAGGTCTGCCGCTCGCCGATCTCGTAGCGGTCGCAGACGAGCACCTCGGCTCCAGAGCCGGCCAGCTCGCGGGCCACGGTCAGCCCGGCGAAGCTTGCCCCGCAAACAATCACGTCATGACTGCCGGAAAGCGGGGTGCGTTCCGCGCCGCGCTTCGTCTCGCGCTTGGGCATGGAAGCAGAGTAGTCGCTAGTCGATAGTCATCAGTCAAGTGCCCCCGGCCGGGCTGCCACGACTAGCGACCAGCGACCAGTGACTAGCGGCTTCCTGCCTGCTTCTGCCACAATCTCCGCCGTGTCCCCAGCCGACACATTGACCGCGCCTGCCCAGGAGGGCACACCCGTGGAGGGATCGGACGGCCTGCTGCTCGAGATCGACGGCAGGATCGTGCCCAACTACGCCGCCACGATGGTCACCTTCGACGAGGGCGACGTGGTCAGCGGCAAGGTCGTCCGGATCGACAAGGACGAGGTCCTGGTCGACATCGGCTACAAGTCGGAGGGGGTAATCCCCTCGAACGAGCTTTCGATCCGCAAGTCGGTCGATCCAGCCGATGAGGTCGAGCTCGGCGAGGAGGTCGACGCCCTCGTCCTCACCAAGGAGGACCAGGAGGGCCGCCTCATCCTCTCCAAGAAGCGGGCCCGCTTCGAGAAGGCCTGGCGCCGGATCGAGGCGGCCGCCGAGTCGGGCGAGCCGGTCGAGGGGACGGTGATCGAGGTCGTCAAGGGCGGTCTCATCCTCGACCTCGGGGTGCGCGGATTCCTGCCGGCCTCCCTGGTCGACATCCGCCGGGTCCACAACCTCGACGAGTTCATGAGCCAGCAGCTCGAGTGCAAGGTGATCGAGCTGAATCGCAGCCGCAACAACGTCGTCCTCTCCCGACGCGCGGTCCTCGAGGAGGAGCGCAAGGAGGTGCGGGAGCAGATCCTCGGCAGGCTTCAGCCCGGGCAGGTGGTCGAAGGCAAGATCTCCAACATCGTCGACTTCGGCGCCTTCGTGGACCTCGACGGGATCGACGGGCTGATCCACATCTCCGAGCTCTCCTGGAGCCACGTCAATCATCCCTCCGAGGTGGTGGCGATCGGCGACACGGTCCGCATCAAGGTGCTCGACATCGACCGCGACCGCCAGCGGATCTCGCTCGGCCTCAAACAGACTCAGGAGGATCCATGGCAGCGGGTCGTCAGCACCCACCGCCCCGGCGACGTGCTCGAAGGCAAGGTGACCAAGGTGGTCGCCTTCGGCGCCTTCGTCGAGATCCTCCCCGGGGTCGAGGGCCTGGTCCACATCTCCGAGCTAGCCGACCACCACGTCGAGAACCCCAGCGAGGTGGTCGAGTCGGGCGCGGTGCTGAACGTGAAGATCCTCGAGATCGACGAAGAGCGACGCCGGCTATCGCTCAGCATCAAGCGGGTCGAGGGTCAGAACATGCCGCTGAAGGACCTCGGCGCAGCCGTCCAGGAGGCGCAGGCGGCCGCGGTTGATGCGGCGCCCTCGGAGACCCCCGACCTCGACCTCTCCGAGGAGGTCTTCGCCGAGCCCCCGCCCAAGGTGGAGGAGCCCGACGCCGCGGCCGAGACCGAGTCGCCGGAGGCCGAGGCTGAACCGCCGGTCGCCGAGACCGAGTCGCCGGTCGCCGAGGCCGAGCCGGAGTCGCAGCAGGAGGAGGAATCCGAGGACCCCGCCGACGCCCACGAGGGCGAGTCGGTGATCGAGCGACCCGATTCGCCGGACGTTGCCGATCAGGGCGAGGCTGCCGAGGACCCCGGCACGCCCGACGCGGAGGACGCACCGGGCAGTGATTCTGGCGAGGACGACGAGCAGGACTCCTGAGCGGGGCGCGATGGCCCCGCTGAAGATCGGGCTGACCGGGGGAATCGCCGCCGGCAAGTCCGAGGCTCTGGCGGCGTTCGGCCGCCTCGGAGCGGCGACCGCCTCGAGCGATGCAATCGTCCACGAGCTGCTCGACGACGAGCCGATGGCAGAAGCGATCGCAGAGAGGTGGGGGGAGGGCGT
Organism: Solirubrobacterales bacterium; assembly: GCA_038222365.1. Taxonomy (GTDB): domain Bacteria; phylum Actinomycetota; class Thermoleophilia; order Solirubrobacterales; family 70-9; genus JBBRHQ01. Next base: position 2,529 of record JBBRHQ010000224.1, on the reverse strand, counting down.
GATCGTCGACGGCGCCGCCGACCGCTCCCGGGTCAGCGAGATCGTCTTCGCCGACCCCGAGGAGCTCGCCTGGCTGGAGGCGAGGGTCCATCCTCTTGTCGGCGCCCGGATCTCCTCCTGGCTGGAGTCCCTTCCGGCTGATGCGCCGGCGGCCGTGATCGAGGTGCCGCTGCTGTTCGAGACGGAGATGGAGGGTTTCTTCGACGCGACCGTCGCGATCCACACCTCCGACCGAGTCAGGAGGGCGAGGGCGGGAGACCGCGGGCACAGCATGATCGAGGAGCGGGAGTCCGGGCATCTGCACCAGTCTGAGAAGGCACGCCGCGCCGATCACGTGGTCTCCAACGACGGCACGGTTGAGGAGCTTGAAGCGAAGCTGTCCGCCCTGATCGAGAGCCTGAGCGGGTCCGGCGAAGCAACCGGACCCGACCCGCTAAAACAGTAAGCCCGCCCATGGCCGCGCCCCGCACCCAACGCCGGCCGGCGCGCAGCCGGCCCGCCTCGCGCTCCGACGCCCGCCGGAGGCGGATCCTGCTGAGGCGGACGATCGCCCTCGGTGCCGCCCTGCTGGCAGGAGTCGCGGTCGCCCTGCTGTTGTTCCGAGGCAGTGTCGACAAGGTGATCGAGGAGCTCACCCTGCCACTGCGCCACGAGGACATCATCCGCCAGCAGGCAGAGGAGAAGGGGGTCGATGCCTCCCTGATCGCGGCCGTGATCTACGCCGAGTCGCGGTTCAGCGATCAGACCTCCTCGGCGGGGGCACGTGGGCTGATGCAGATCACCCCGGCGACTGCAAAGGACATCGAGAGGCGCAGCGGCGGCACCACCTTCACCGTTCGGGACCTCTCCGACCCGCAGATCAACATCTCCTACGGGACCTACCACCTGCGCGATCTGCTCGCGCTCTACTCCAACAACCAGATCGCCGCTCTCGCCGCCTACAACGCCGGCCCGGGTATGGCCGACCGCTGGGGCGGCTCGGAGATGACCCTCGATGACATCGGCTTTCCCGAGACGCGGGCCTACGTCGAGGACGTCCTCGAAAAGCAGCAGGCCTATCGCCGCAAGTACGGCAGAGAGCTGGGCTACTGAGGCGCTGGGCCCTGGCGCTGGCCGTGGGCCTGGTGCTAGCAGACTCCTCGGTCGTCGTCCTCGCGCTCCCGGACATCTACCGGGATCTGGACACCTCGGTCTCCGGCGTCACCTGGGTGCTGGTCTCCTTCAACCTGGTCCTGGCGCTCGCCGCCGTGCCGGCTGCGATCCTCGCTCGCCGCCTCGGCCCGGGACGGGTGGCCGCTGCCGGCCTCGCCGTCTTCGCCGGGGCCTCGGCCGCCTGTGCCGCGGCCTCGGGCCTGGACACGCTGATCGCCGCCCGCTGCGTGCAGGCGCTCGGCGGCGCCGCGGCGGTGACCGCCGCCCTGGAGCTGATGCCGGAGGTGGCCGGATCGGAACGAAGCGCCGCGGCCTCCTGGGCCGCCGCCGGGGCGACCGGCGCCGCCCTCGGGCCGGGGGTCGGCGGTTTGCTCACCGAGCTCGTCTCCTGGCAGTCGATCTTCATCCTCGGGGTGCCGCTGGCGCTTGCGGCCGGGGTGCCGCTGCTCGCCGTCGCCCGCGGGGAAGGAAGGCCGGGAACCGTCGAGCGCGAGGTCGGCAGGGCCGGGCGCCCGCACCTCGCCGCCAACGTCGCGCTGGCCCTGGTCTCCGCGGCGATCGCGGCCGCCCTCTTCCTCGTCGTGCTCCTGCTGATAGAGGGCTGGCGCCTCACCCCGATCGCCGCCGCCGTCGTGGTGACGGCGATGCCGCTGGCGGCTCTGGCCGGCACCCGGGTCTCGCCGCTGGTGCCGAGCCCGCGCGCCCGCGCCGCCGCCGGGGCGATCCTGGTGGCGGGGGGACTGGCCGGCCTCGGCTGGCTGCCCGAGGCGACGGTGCTTCTCACCCTGCTGCCCCAGATCCTGGTCGGGGTCGGCCTGGCGCTGGTGCTCTCGGCGCTGACCGAGTCGGCGCTGGAGGGTCGCTCGCCGCAGGCGATCCACGGCGGCTGGACGATCTCGGCCCGACACGCAGGAGTGGTGATCGGGCTGCTGGCGCTGACCCCGGTGTTCACCGCCGATCTCGCCGAGCAGCGCCGCAACGCGATCGACGCCGGCACCGCCGTCCTGCTCGACGCGAAGGTCGACCCGGTGCTGAAGATCGACCTGGCGCAGAAAATCGCCGATCGCCTCGACCGCGAACGCGGCAAGGTGCCGGTGATCGAGCCCGCCTTCGAGCCGCTGCCCACAGATCCCGGCGAGCGCGCCGACGTGCTGACGATGAAGGCGGCCCTGCAGGACCAGCTCGACCGCGCCGCCACCCACGCGTTCAGCGCCTCGTTCTTGATCGCGGCGCTGCTCGGGTTGGCGGCGCTGGTGCCGATTGGGCTCTCGCGGGAGGTCGAGCTGTGAGCGCCGCGACCCGGTCCAGGGCGCTGGTGGGCGCGGCCGCCGCGGCGGCCGCGCTCCTGGCGGGCGGCTACCTGGCCGCCGGAGGAGC
>JBBRHQ010000223.1:0-4930 GCA_038222365.1 Solirubrobacterales bacterium | reverse complement strand
GAGCCCGGTGCCACGGTGGACGCCGGTCCGCTGCGGCTCAGCTTCGAGGAGGTCCCACACTTCACCCAGACCTTCGCCGTCCAGATCAGCGCCGCGCAAGGGGGCGGCCGGATCACCTACGGCGCCGATTGCGGGCCGAGTGAGGCGCTGGTGGAGATCGCCCGGGACACCGAGCTGCTGATCATCGAAGCGACCCTGCCGCGCCCCGAGCGGGAGGGGCCGCGGGGCCATCTGACCGCGTCCGAGGCCGGCGAACACGCTCGCCGGGCCGGCGCCAAGCGGGTCGTGCTGACCCACATCTCCGACGAGCTCGACCACCGGCTCGCGCAGGAGCAGGCCTCGGAAGCGTTCGGCGCGACGGTCGAGATCGCCAGCGAGGGCGCGACCTTCGAGGTCTAGAGGTTTCGCCCTCGGGCTTGGGGCTATCGTTGGCGCGTGCCAGAACGCGACCTGTTCTCGAATTTCGCCCGCATGCGGCGTGAGATGGACCAGCTGCTCGGGGACGCATGGGGGCGGGCCGGTTACGTCAGCCGGCCGGCCTCCGGCTTCTCTCCCAACGTCGACGTCTATTACTGCGGCGAGCCGCAGCGGGCGATCGTCAAGATCGATCTCTCCGGGGTCGAGCTCGCCGCAGTCAGCATCGAGATCAGCGGCCGGGAGCTGGCGATCGGCGGCGAGCGGCCGGTGCAGGAGACCGAGGGTCGCGTCTACCAGCAGGTCGAGATCCCGACCGGTCCTTTCCGCCGGATCGTCGAGCTCCAGGTCGATGTCGACGCGGAGCGCGCCAAGGCGACCTATGAGGACGGCGTGCTGAGGATCGAGCTGCCTCTCCGCGACCAGGCCGAGGCGACCCGACGAGTTCCGATCGACCGGGAGTAGCGGGCCGGGCGACCGTGGCCGCAGACGAAGAGGGGAACGGGATCGGCGGCTACGCGGCCGATCCACCGGCGCTACAGGAGGCTCCGGTGCTCGAGGTGGTCGAGTCCGGTGACTCCGAGGACGCGATCCGGGCCGGCGAGCCGCTGCCCGAGGCGCTGCCGGTGCTGCCCCTGCGCGAAACGGTCACCTACCCCGAGAGCCTCACCCCGCTGGCGGTCGGCCAGGAGCGCTCGATCAAGCTGGTCGACGACGTCCTCGGCTCGAACCGGATGCTGGCGATGGTCGCATCGCGAGACCCCGAGGACGAGGAGCCCGGTCCGCAGAAGCTCTACGAGGTCGGTGTCGTCGGGGTGGTCGCCCGCATGCTGAAGGTCCCGGACGGCACCATCCGCATCCTGGTCCAGGGGACCCAGCGGGTGCGGCTCGGTCCCTACCTGGCCGAGGAGCCCTACCTCCTCGCCAGGATCGAGGAGCTGCCCGACGTGATCGAGGAGACCCCCGAGCTGGAGGCGCTGACCCGCAACGTGCAGACCACCTTCTCGGAGATCATCGAGCAGATCCCCTACCTGCCCGAGGAGCTGCAGATGGCTGTTGCCAACATCGAGGAGCCCTCGGCGCTCGGGCACCTGATCGCCGGTGCCCTGCGGATTTCCACCGAGGAGAAGCAGGAGCTGCTGGAGGAGCTCAACGTCGCCAAGCGCCTGCGCCGGCTCTCCCAGATCCTCGCCCGGGAGCTGGAGGTGATCCAGCTGGGCACTCAGATCCAGTCCCAAGTCCAGTCGGAGATCGACAAGGGGCAGCGCGAGTACTTCCTGCGGGAGCAGATGAAGGCGATCCAGTCCGAGCTCGGGGAGGGAGACGAGCAGCAGGCGGAGATCAACGAGCTGCGCGAGCGCCTCGAGGCGGCCGGGTTGCCCGAGCACGCGCAGAAGGCTGCCGACCGCGAGCTCTCGCGCCTGGAGAAGCTGCCGGCGGCGGCGGCCGAGCACGGGGTGATCCGCAGCTATCTGGAGTGGCTCGTCGAGCTGCCCTGGTCGCAGCGCACCGAGGACAACCTCGAGATCGCCCACGCTCGCGAGGTCCTCGACGCCGACCACTACGACCTCGAGCAGGTCAAGGACAGGATCCTCGAGTACCTCGCGGTGCGAAAGCTGAAGCCCGACTCGCCCGGCCCGATCCTCTGCTTCGTCGGGCCGCCCGGGGTGGGCAAGACCAGCCTCGGGCGGTCGATCGCCAAGGCGCTGGGACGGGAGTTCGAGCGGATCTCGGTTGGCGGCGTCCGCGACGAGGCGGAGATCCGGGGCCACCGGCGGACCTACATCGGGGCGATGCCGGGCACGATCGTCCGCGCCCTGCGCGACGCCGGCTCCAGCAACCCGGTGTTCATGATCGACGAGGTGGACAAGATGGGGGCCGACTTCCGCGGCGACCCGGCCTCGGCGATGCTCGAGGTGCTCGACCCAGCTCAGAACGACTCCTTCCGCGATCACTACCTCGACCTCAGCTTCGATCTGTCCGAGGTCCTGTTCATCGCCACCGCCAACGTCCTCGACACGGTTCCCGGGCCGTTGCAGGACCGGATGGAGGTGATCGACCTCGCCGGCTACACGATCGACGAGAAGAAGCACATCGCCCGCAAGTACCTGGTCCCGCGGCAGATCGCCGCCAACGGGCTGAAGCCCTCGCAGGTCTCCTTCACCGACGCCGCCCTGGTGGCGATCATCGAGGAGTACACGCGGGAGGCTGGGGTGCGCAGTCTGGAGCGAGAGATCGGCACCGTCTGCCGCAAGCTCGCCCGCGAGGTGGCCGAGGGCCGGCTGCGGAAAAAGGTCTCGGTCTCGGGTAAGCGGGCTCGTCAGCTGCTCGGCCGGCGCCGCTTCTTCGCCGAGCAGCGTCGCCGCACCCGGGTGCCCGGCGTCTCCACCGGGCTCGCCTGGACCCCCACCGGGGGAGAGGTCCTGTTCATCGAGGCGACCGCGATGCCGGGCAGCGGGCAGCTGACGATCACCGGCCAGCTCGGCGAGGTGATGCGCGAGTCGGCCCAGGCCGCGCTCTCCTTCGTCCGCGGCCATAGCCGCTCGATGGACGAGGGCCTGCCCGAGGACTGGTTCGCAAAGCACGACATCCACATCCACGTCCCGGCCGGCGCGGTGCCCAAGGACGGGCCATCGGCCGGGGTGGCGATCTCGGTCGCCCTCGCCTCGCTGATCAGCGGCCGGCCGGTCTCCAACCAGGTGGCGATGACCGGCGAGGTGACGCTGACCGGCCAGGTTCTGCCGATCGGCGGTCTCAAGGAGAAGTCGCTGGCCGCGCAGCGGGCTGGGATAAAGCGGGTGATCGTCCCTTCCCGCAACCAGGGCGACGTCGAGGAGATCCCCGAGCACGAGCGCGGCGACCTCGAGTTCGTCTTCGTCGACGAGGTCTCGGTGGCGATCGACGAGGCACTCGCGAAGCGCTGATGGAAGCAACCGCGCTGGGCAGGGGGACGCTGGCCCAACTCGCCGAGGCGCTCCGCGAGGCGGTGGGGCCGCGTTCCCGGCTCTTCTGGTTGGTCGCCGGGATCACCGCCGTCGGCGCGACCCTGCGTCTGGCGACCCTGGGCCTGCAGAGCTACCACCACGATGAGATCGTCACCGCCGGCCGGGTCCTCCACGGCAGCCTCTGGAACGCGGTCGAAAAGGTCGGCGCCAGCGAGTCCGCACCGCCGCTCTATTACCTCCTCGCCTGGTTGTGGACCCAGCTCTTCGGGACCGCCGAGGTCGGTCTGCGGTCGCTCTCGGCGGTGGCCGGGATCGCCGTCGTGCCGGTCGCATTCCTGATCGGCACCGAGCTGAAGGGCCGGCGAACCGGGATCGCCGCGGCGGCGCTGGTCGCCGTCAACCCGATGCTCGTCTGGTACTCGCAGGAAGCCCGCTCCTACTCCCTGCTCGTCCTCCTCACCACGATCGCGCTGCTCTTCTTCCTGCGCGCCCTTCGCAGCGAGTCGGGGCGCGAGATGGCCTGCTGGGCGATCGCCTCCGCCCTCGCCCTCGCCACCCACTACTTCGCCCTCTTCGCTGTCGGCGCAGAGGCCGCCTGGCTGCTGTGGCGCCATCGCGGCCACGCCCGCCGGGCGCTGGGCTGGGTGGCGGCGGTAGCCGCGCTGCTCGCCCCGCTCGCGCTGTGGCAGATGAGCCAAGTCGATCGCACCGATTGGATCGAGCGGTTCGGGATGACCTACCGGATCGGCCAGACTGCGGTCGCCTTCATGGTCGGCGAGACTGGCGATCTGATCGCCGAACCGGTGCGCCCCCTGCTGGCGCTGGCGCCGGGGCTGTTGCTCGCGTCGGCTCTGCTGCTGCTGGGGCTGCGCGGCTCGGCGAAGGATCGCCGCAGTGGCGCCCTGCTCGGAGCCCTGGCGACGGCGACGCTGGTTCTGCCTCTCCTTCTGGCAATCGCCGGCAAGGACTTCGTGATCGACCGCAACCTGATTCCGGCGCTCGTCCCGCTGCTGGCGATCGCGGCCCTGGGGATCACCGCCGACCGTGCCGGCCGCCTCGGGGTTGCGGTCGGCGCGGCCCTGGTCGCCTATTCGCTCGGGTTCGCCGTCTGGACGAACTTCGACTCCTCGCTGCAGCGCCCCGACTGGCGCGCCGTCGCCCAGAACCTCGGGCAGCCGACCCGGCCGCGGGCCATGGTCACCTGGCTGCTCGGCGCGGGGGTCCTGCGCCACTATCTCTCCTCGGGAGCCTTCCAGGTCGAGCCCGAGGGAGAGAGCTGGTTCATCGGGGAGGTCGACCTGATCTCCGACGGGGCGGCGCCGACCGGCAGGCCTCCGGGGCTCGGCCCGAGCTTTCGCCGATCCGGGGCGAGCTCCGTGGGCCGCTTCGACATCACCCGCTACGCGGCGCCGGGCCTTGCCCGGGTCGCGGTTCGCAGGCTCCAGAATGCGCCGATCGGGTTCCGCAACGGCAGGGTCCTGATGGACGGCATCGGGCCCACCGATTGAGGCTCGCGCCGGGGAGCGGTACGAGTCTTGCCCGCCGGGTATATCCTGGGGCGGACATCTGAG
>JBBRHQ010000222.1:0-4940 GCA_038222365.1 Solirubrobacterales bacterium | reverse complement strand
CCAGCATCTCGGCCAGCGCCGAGCCCGCCCCCTCGATCTCCTCCCGATTCGACCCGGAGACCAACTCGAAGGCCTCGGCCAGCGCCCTGGGCGTGTTGAAGTCGTCGGCCAGGGCGTCGCGGAAGCGCTCGACCCTGGCCGCCGCGTCCTCGCCGGCGGGTTCGGTGGGCGGGTTCTCGCGGAGGAAGTTGCGCAGCCGCTCGACCCTGGCACTCGCTTCCTGCAGCGCCCTCTCGCTGAAGGCGAGCGGCTGGCGATAGTGGCCGGCGAGGATGTAGGCGAGCACCGCCGCTCCGCCGAAGCGGTCGAGCGCCTCGGAGAGCTGGAAGATGTTGCCCTCCGACTTCGACATCTTCTCCGCCTCGGTCTCGATCATCCCGTTGTGCATCCACAGCCGGGCGAAGGGGCGACCGGCTCCCTCGGACTGGGCTATCTCGTTCTCGTGATGTGGAAAGAGCAGGTCGGAGCCGCCGCCGTGGATCGCGAAGGAGGGGCCGAGCTCGGCCTCCGCCATCGCCGAGCACTCGATGTGCCAGCCGGGCCGGCCCCGCCCCCAGGGCGAATCCCAGCTGCTGTCCTCGCCCGGCTTCTGCGCCTTCCAGAGGGCGAAGTCGAGCCTCTCCTCCTTCAGCGACTCCGAACCCGCCTCCTCGCCCTGATCCATCTCCTCGGGATTGCGGTTGGAGAGCTTGCCGTAGGCCTCAAAGCTCCGCACCCGGAAATAGACGTCCCCGCCCGACTCGTAGGCGTGCCCGGCTTCGATCAGCTCCTCGATCAGTGCGACGATCTCCCCGATCGTCTCGGTCGCCAGGGGCTCGGAGTCGGGGCGCCCGAGCCCGAGCCGGTCGGTGTCCTCGATGTAGGCATTCCTCATCGCCCGAGCGAGCGCCGCCGAATCCTCCCCGGCCTGGCGCGCGGCGTCGTAGATCTTGTCGTTGACGTCGGTGATGTTGATCACCAGCCGCACGTCGTATCCCTCCGAGCGCAGGAAGCGCGCCAGCAGGGTGAAGACGACGAACGGCCGCGCGTTGCCGATGTGGATGCGGCTATAGACCGTCGGCCCGCAGGCGTAGATGCCGACCTCGAGGCCGGGGTCGAGCGCGACCAGCTCCCCGCTGAGGGTGTCCTTGATCCTCACCTCCCGCACCGCCCGGATGCTATTCGGCGGCGGCGGTCGGCGAGGATGCGCCAAATCCGCAAACAGGCGTGCCCGGCCCCAGCTCGGACACGCCCGTTCGCGATCCCTGCTCCGCTTAGGAGGTTCCCTCGCTGCTGTCGTGCTTCATCTTCGCCGCGGCCTTCACGCAGAGGCTGAAGGGGGTGCCCTTCTGACCCTTGACGTGCTTCTTGCTCTCGCCCGCGCATGCCTTCTTCGGGTTGTCGGTATGGCCGTTGGCGAGCTTCGCCATCGCCGTGACGCATCGGCTGAAGGGGGTGCCCTTCTCGCCCTTCACGTGCTTCTTGCTCTCGGCCTGGCAGTACTTGCCGTAGGCCTTCGCCTTGGCCGGCAGACTGGCGCCGGGGCCAGGGGTCTTGTCGTGGCCGTTTGCATGGCCGTTGCCGGTCGTCGCCATCGCCGGGATCGCGAACAGGCCCAGGGCAAATACAGCCGTAATCGCCGAAACCTTGATCAGGGACCTCATGCTTCCTCCTCTGTCGTTTGCATGCTGGCCCTGAAACGGCCGCGGGCCGCGAATGTCAGGGGGTACCCTGCCTGCGCCGACCGTTCGCGGCTGAGCCGGAAGCCTCGCTGTCCGCGCTCGCTGAGCTCCCGGAGGCCTGGTGAGGGGGCTTGGGAGACGGCGAGGGCTTGGAGGTGTGCGGAGGCTTCGCCGGATGAGCTGGGTGGGTCGGATGCGGCTTCGATCCCTGGGCTCCACGCGCCGCGCCCTGCGAGTGCGCTCGCGCCTGCCCCGGCGCGCTCTCGCGCCCGTGGGAGGCTGCGGTCTCCTGACCGCGGGAGGCGGCTGCGGGGAGAGAGCTAGGAGAAGAATCGGCGCCGGGCGGAGCATTCTCCGCCGCGGCTCCCCTGGGGTTGTGCTCAGACTCGAGAGCCGGGGAATCTTTCGCCCCCGCTGTGGCGCGCGAGCCTAGAGCGGCGCCGGCAGCCTCGTGCGCGGCCCGAGCCCCCCCCGCATCGGGACCGGCAACCCCGTCCGGGCCCGCCGGGACGCCGGCGCTCCCATTCCTGTCGAAGTGCGCCGGCTGCGTCCGGCCGGGGTCAGAACCCCCGCCGGGGCGGGGCAGGTGCACCAAGCCACTCATCTGGGCAGCCGAAGCCCCGGCAATGGTCACCGCCGTAACCGCCGCCGCCGACTTCAGCGCTACCGAGGCCGAGATACCCTTGGCCGCCCCTCCCCCGGCCGCAGTCAGTGCCGCGCCGCCGCCAGAACCCTGGCCGACCCCGCCGAGGACGCCATGGAGCAGGCTGGCCGAGGCGGCGGCGGGGAGCGGGGCCAGCGCGGTGAGGTCCCGCTTGCGTGTCGCGATCGCGCTCCTGAAGTCCCGGCACTCCTGGCACCCGCGGAGATGTGCGCGGACGTCTCGCCGGCGCATTACCCGACCGTCCCCGTCCGAGATCGTTTGCCTCACCTCCGCGCAGACCATCTCACGCCCCTTGCTGATCTGCTGGAGGTTCACCCGGGCCTCGTAGACCGTCTGCCGTACAACCGCCGCGGACGTCCCGAAGGCGGAGCCGATCTGCTGGAAGCTCATCCCTCCCAGCTCCCGCATCACCACTGCGCCACGCTGGCGTTCCGGAAGCTCGCCGAGATCTTCGATCAGCCCGCGCAGGCTCTCGCGGCGCTCGACCGCCTCCTCGAGACCGGGCGCCGCGGATGGCGCCTTTTCGTCGAGCGGATCGGCCGGCCGCCGCCGGCGGACCACCTCGATCGCTTCGTTGTGCGCTATCCGGTAGAGCCACGGCCGCAGCTGGATCTCCCGGGTCTCGCCCGGCAGCGCCGCGAGCACCTTGACCATCGTGCTCTGGAGCGCGTCCTCTGCCTCGTGGGGATCTCCGAGGATCGCCTGGCAGTAGCGATAGAGGTCCTGGTGGTAGCGCCGGTAGATCGCCGAGAAGGCGCGCCGGTCGCCCTTCTTCGCCAGCCGTGTGAGCCGCTGATCGGAAACCAGGTGAGAGGAACCGGGCAGCGGCCCGGAGGAATAGAGAGCTAGGGCATCGGCCATTCTTCGATTTCATTATCGGCATTCACGTCGCGAGTCTGAGGGTAAGGACTCGATCTCAAGAACGCCGACATCGGGGCCTTTGTCAGGCCACAGTTGCCGCGGAACCGCGGTTGACCGTCAGAAGGTGCGGTAGCTGGCCGGGCCGCCGCCGGCCTGGGCGGCAACCGAACCGGCGCCCTCGCGCGCGCGCTCCCACGCCGGGGCGGTGTTACCGGCGGCGGCGACCGCCTGGCGCCGGGCCCGCTCGGCGGCGGTCCTCACCTCTCCCTCGGCGGCGCGCCGGGCGACCTGGGAGCGCTCCTCCGCCTCGCGGCGGATCCGCTCCGATTCTTCGGAGAGCTGCCGTTCGGCCTCGCGCCGAGCATCCTCCTCGGCCTCGCGCTCGACCTTGGCGATCAGCTGCTCGACCCGCTCCTCGGCCTCGCGGCGCACCTGCTCGGTGCCCTCCATGACGCGGCTCTCGATCTCGGCCTCGATCTCGGCGATGCGCGTCACGGACTCGCGGCGAACCTCCTCGGCGCGCGCCTGCGCCTCGCCGATCCGCTTCTCGGCCAGAGCCACCCTGTCGGCGGCCTTGCGCTCGGTCTCCGCGCGCACGCCGGCGGCCGCCTTCGCGGCCTCTTCCTCGAGCCTCTTTGTCGTCTCCGCTAGCGCCTTCTCCGCGTTTGATCTGGTCTCGGCGAGCTCGGCCCCGAGTCTGGCCCGCTCCGCCTTCGAGCTCTTCGCGATCTCCTGCGCGGCGCGCTCCGCACGGGTCCGCGCGCTCTCGGCCTCCGCGACCCGCGCCTCGGCCTTCTGTGCCCGGACCTGCGCCTGCTTGCCGGCGCCCTGGGCCGTCGCGATCTTCTCCTGGCTCTCGTCGCCGAGGCGGCGGATCGTCTCCATCGCCTTGGCTTTCACCTGCTCGCGGATCTCGGTTCGCTCGCGCTCCAGGCGCTGCCTGTCCTCGCCGGCCCGCTTCTCGGCCGCCGTGACCAGCCCCTGGGCGCGCTGCTCGGCCGCTTCCGCCTCGGCGCGGGCGGCCCGCTCGCCCTCGGCGATCCGTCGCTCCGCCTCGGCCGCAGCCTGCGCAGCCCGCTCCTCGGCCTCCGCGGCGCGGTCGGACGCCTCCTTGACGAGCGCCAGCGCCCGCTGCTCGCCGCTTCGCGCCTCGGTCTCCGCCTGCCGCGCCCGTTGCTCGCGGCTTCGCATCTCGATCGCCAGGTGCCTGGCCGCGGCAGCGATCTCATCGGCGGCCTCGCCGACGACCCGCAGGTGGGGGCGGGGATCGGGACTGGAAGCCGGGCCTTCGGTGAGATCGGGCTCGGGAGAGACGGCGGGCTCGCTCATCGCTGTGCGGAACTTACTACGGGCGGCAGAGGTCACCGGAACCACGGCAGGGCGTATTTCCCGCAATTTGCGAGCGCCGGGAGGACCCGGAAGCTGCGGCGGGCCGGGGAGCGATCGGAGTTGCCCGCGGCGTCGGAGGCGAGCGCGCGGAAGCGGTGCCTTCCGGGGCGCAAACCGTGGTAGCCGACCCGCCGCGGGCAGCCGTGGAGGGACCCTCCGTCGAGGGAGCAGCGGAACCTCGTCCCGGCGCCGCCCGGCACGGCGGTCAGCAAGAAGCTCGCCGAGCGCCGCTTCGCCCCGCCCCGGATCCGCGTGTCCGGCGGGGTCGAGTCCTCGCTGTAGGTCACCCCATCCTTCGAGCAGGGGGAGTCGATCCCGCCGATCTCGGCGATCGCCGAGAAGCGGATCACGGTGTCGTCGAGGAC
>JBBRHQ010000221.1:0-4945 GCA_038222365.1 Solirubrobacterales bacterium | reverse complement strand
CGCGGCGAACCCCTGGGAGACGCCCGCCGCCGGCGCCGGCGCCGAGCTCTCATTCGAGCGGGTGCCGTTCTCCGATCCGCTCGGGGTGCTCTACTCGTCCGGCACGACGGGACTGCCGAAGGCGATCGTCCAGAGCCAGGGCGGGATACTCCTCGAGCACCTGAAGAAGCTCCACCTCCACGCCGACCTGCATCACGGCGACCGCCTCTTCTGGTTCACCACCACCGGGTGGATGATGTGGAACTTCCTCGTCTCGGGCCTGCTGACCGAGGCGGCGGTGGTGCTCTACGACGGCGACCCCGGCCAGCCCGACATGGGGGTCCTTTGGGACCTCGCCGAGGAGGCCGGAGTGACCTGTTTCGGGACCAGCGCCTCCTACATCTCCGCCTGCGTGAAGGCCGGCGTCGAGCCGGGCGCCGGTCGCGATCTCTCCCGGCTGATGGCGGTCGGCTCGACCGGTTCGCCGCTCTCCCCCGAGGGCTTCGACTGGATCTATGAGCACGTCGGCTCGGACACCTGGCTGTTCTCGACCAGCGGCGGCACCGACCTCTGCACGGCCTTCGTCGGCGGCGTCGCCACCCTTCCCGTCTACCGGGGTGAGCTCCAGGCCCGCGCCCTCGGCGCCGCCGTCGAGGCCTGGGACGAGGAGGGCCAACCGCTGATCGACGAGGTCGGGGAGCTGGTCGTCACCGAGCCGATGCCCTCGATGCCGGTCTACCTCTGGGGCGATCGGGACGGCAGCCGCTACCGGGCCGCCTACTTCGAGCACTTCCCCGGGATCTGGCGCCACGGCGACTGGATCGAGATCACCTCCCGCGGCACCGCGATCATCTACGGTCGCTCCGACTCGACCATCAACCGCTCCGGGGTGCGCATGGGGACGAGCGAGATCTACCGGGCGGTGCAGGCGGTGCCGGAGATCGTCGACGCGCTGGTCGTCGACCTGCCGCGCGAGGGAACCGAGGGCTGGATGCCGCTGTTCGTCGTCCTCCGCGAGGGCGTCGCCCTGGATCCCGACCTGGAGCGCGAGATAGCTCGGCGCATCCGCGAGCAGTGCTCCCCGCGCCACGTCCCCGACCAGGTATTCGAGGTGGCGGAGGTGCCGCGGACGCTGAGCGGCAAGGTGCTGGAGGTCCCGGTGAAGCGAATCCTCATGGGAGAGCCGGCCGGGCGGGCGGCGAGCCGCGACTCGCTCGCCAATCCCGACTCGCTCGACTACTTCACACAGCTGGCCGGCCGGCTTCGCCAGGGCGAGCATTCCCGCGGCGGCTGAGCAGACTCACGCATCGGTGGCCGCCGAGATCGCGGTGAGCAGCGCCGCGCAGACCCCGGCGAGACCGAAGGCGACGAAGGTCGCGCCGGTGTGGGAGGTCGCGTAGTCGAGCAGGAGGCCGGCCCGCGAGATCGCCACCCCGGCGACCGCCACTCCGGCCAGAGCCAGGACGACCTCGAGCACCGGGGAGGATTCGCGTCGCGCCTCCACCCTTGGCTCCTCCGTGAGATGGCCCCCCGCGCGCAGGGCGGCGACGGCGAGGAATCCGAATCCCGTCGCGACCAGCGTCCCGGCGAGGACGTCGCTGGGATAGTGCCAGGCGAGGATGATCACCGTCACCGAGATCGCGATCGCGTAGAGGGCGCCGATGATCACCGCCGCCCATCGGTGGCTGCGCGGCACGACCAGGACCAGGGCGATCGCCATCGACATCGCCGCCGTAGCGTGCCCGCTGGGAAAGGAGACGGGCCCGATACCGTGACCGAGCGCGGGCTGGACCCGCGGATGGGCGAGGACGATCTTCAAAAGCTGGGTGGTCACGGCGGCGCCGGCTACCACCGCCAGCGCCGCGATCAGATGGGCGCGACGCCCCCAGCGCAGGGCGAACACCGTGAGCACCGCCAGGAAGAGGAGCAGCGGGGGCAGATTCGCGCTGTGGGCGATCCCCTCCAAAACCGGCGTCCGGGCGGGGGTGGCGAGGCGTCCGAGGTTCTCGAACAGCCTCGCGTCGAGGTCCGCCGCCCTGAAGGTCCCGTAGACCAGGAACATCACCGCGCCGAAACCGGCCGCGCAGGCGGCCGCCGCCGCGATCGGGGCCCTCGAGAGCGTCCTGGTCATGGACCAAAGGTAGCCGACTCAGGCAGGGGTGACCGGATTTCGCCTCCTGGCGAAACCGCGATCCTTGCCCTCCACCGCGGCGTAGCGCTTGATCAGCTCCGAGCGCAGCTCTTCGGGCTCGACCACGACGTCGACGACCAGCTCCGAGGCCAGGCGGAGGATGTCGATGTCCTCGGCGTACTCGCGCCGCTTCTGCTCGACGAACCGCTCGCGCTCGGCCGGGTCCTCGATCGCCTGGATCTGGTTAAAGAAGACGGCGTTGACGGCGGCTTGCGGGCCCATGACGGCGATCGAGGCGCTGGGCAGCGCGATGCAGCAGTCCGGCTCGAAGGCGGGTCCGGCCATCGCGTAGAGGCCTGCGCCGTAGGCCTTGCGGACGATCACCGAGATCTTCGGCACGGTCGCCTCCGAGACGGCGCTGATCATCTTCGCCCCGTGGCGGATGATCCCCTGGCGCTCGACCGCGGTGCCGATCATGAACCCGGGCACGTCGGCGAGGAAGAGCAGCGGCAGGTTGAAGGCGTTGCAGGTCTGGATGAAGCGAGCCGCCTTGTCGGCGGAGTCGACGAACAGCACGCCGCCCTTCTGGCGCGGCTGGTTGGCGACGATCCCGATCGCCCGCCCGTCGAGGCGGGCGTAGCCGACGATCAGCTCCTTCGCCCAGCGCTCGTGGACCTCGAGCAGAGATCCCTCGTCGACCAGCCGCCCGATCAGCTCGCCCATGTCGAACGGCTGGTTCTCGTCGGCGGGAATGATCTCGGCGATCGGCTCCGCCGAGGCCGGCTCGGTGGGCGGCGAGGGCGGCGGCTCCTCGGTCCAGTTGGCGGGCATGAAGGAGAGGTAGCGGCGGGCGGTGTCGATCGCATCGAAGTCGCTCTCGGCCAGGAAGTGGCCGCACCCCGAAACCCCGGTGTGCATCTTGGCGCCCCCCATCTCCTCCAGGCTGACGCTTTCGCCGATCACCATCTCGGCCATCCGCGGGGAGCCCAGGTACATGGAGGCGTTGCCGGCGCGCATGATCACCACGTCGCAGAACGCCGGGATGTAGGCCCCGCCGGCGGCGCTGGGCCCGAACAGCAGGCACACCTGGGGCACCTGACCGGAGAGGCGGACCTGGTTGTAGAAGATCCGGCCCGCCCCACGGCGCCCCGGGAACATCTGCACCTGGTCGGTGATCCTCGCCCCGGCAGAGTCGACCAGGTAGATCATCGGGACCGCTAGCTTCAGGGCTCGTTCCTGGATCCGCAGGATCTTCTCCACCGTCTTCGGCCCCCAGGAGCCCGCCTTCACCGTCGGGTCGTTGGCCATCAGCGCCACCCTGCGGCCACCGATCAGGGCCGTCCCGGTGATCACGCCATCCGCGCCGAGCCCCTCGCTCTCCCAGTTGGCGAGCAGCGCCTCCTCGGCAAAGCTGCCCGCGTCGATCAGCCGCTCGACCCGCTCGCGGGCCTCGAGCTTGTCCTGCTCGGCGAGCTTCGAGTGGTGCCGCTCCGGCCCCCCAGACAGAGCGGCCTCGAGCGCCGGCCGGATATCGCTCACTCGGCCGCGGCCGCTTCCGTCGTCTCTGCCTCGGAGAGCGGCGAGCCGTTCGCCGCGGCGGCCCCGGGCTCCCCTCGGGCGCGGCTGGCGGTGCCGGCGATGCTGCCGGCAATCTCCTCGAGCTCGTCGAGCAGCTTGTCGCGGCGCTCGGCCAGATCGGCGATCACCGCTTCCAGGGCCTCCCGCCTGCTCTGCCCGTCGGCGATGATCCGGCCGGCCTGCTCGCCGGCCTCCTCGCGCATCCGCAGCGCGTAGGCGTCGGCCTTGCCGCGCTCGGCCTGGGCGTACTCCTCGGATTCGGTTCGCGTCCTCTCGGCGTAGTCGTCCGCCTCGACCCGGGCGGCGTTCGCCTCGATCCGGGCACTCTCGACCGTCTCCGCAGCGTCAGCCTCTGCCTCGGAGCGGATCGAGCCGGCGGCCTCACCGGCGGCGTTGAGCACCCCCGCCGTGTGGCGGCCGACGTTGTCGAGCTCGCGTCGCACCGCCTCGGTGGGCTCGCCCTCCGCGCCACCGCTCTCGAGCCATTCCGCAAGCTCCTGGAGGTATGAGTCGACCTCGCCGGTGTCGTAGCCGCGACGGGTGATGTTGAAGGTGGCGCTGCGTATGCGATCGACGCTGTCCTGGTCCACTCTCTGACTCCTTCGTACGCCCGCTGGGGGTCGGGGGTCTCAGGCCCCGGGATCGACCGGAACCGGCTTCTCGCCCGAGTAATCGTAGAAGCCCCGGCCGGTCTTGCGGCCGAAATGGCCTGCATCAACGAGCTGTTGCAAGGTCTGCGGCGGGGCGAAGCGCTGATCGCCGTAGGAGGCCTGCATGATCTCGGCGATCGAGGCCAGGGTGTCGAGCCCGACGAAGTCCGAGAGGGTGAGCGGGCCCATCGGGTGGCTGGCCCCGGCCATCATCCCAGTGTCGATGTCCTCAATCGAACCGATTCCCTCCTCGAGCCCGCGGATCGCGTCGAGCAGGTAGGGGACCAGCAGGCGGTTGACGATGAAGCCGCGGTTGTCGCCGGCGGCGACGGTCGTCTTGCTGAGCTTCTCTCCGACCGTGAACCCGAGGTCGTAGGCCTCGTCCGAGGTTCCCTCGGCGCGGATCACCTCGAGCAGGGGCATCACCTGGGCCGGGTTGAAGAAGTGCAGCCCGAGGAAGCGTTCCGGCCTGCCGGTGGCCGCCGCCTGGTCGTCGACCGGCAAAGAGGAGGTGTTGGAGGCGAAGCAGGCGCCGTCCTTGACCACGGCGACGACCTCCCGCCACATCTCGAGCTTGCCGCCGAGATCCTCGGTCATCGCCTCGACC